>JBBQMM010000089.1:0-11829 GCA_038328935.1 Burkholderiales bacterium | reverse complement strand
GCGGGCTCGCCGCATGCGGCTCGAAACCCCCGCCTCGCCCCCAACCCTCTCCCTGGAAGGGAGAGGGAGCAAAGGCCCGGCCGTGACGCCCTTTTTTCTCCGCGAACGCCGGGCGCCGACAGGGGCCTTGGATGCTCTCAGGCCAGGTGAGTGACCGTAAGGCTGCCCCTGGCGAGCGAGAGGAACTGGCCGGATCTAGCGGATGGAACAGGCAAGCCGGCGTCTGCTCTGCCCGAGTTCAGTGCCGTTCGATTCGGTCGACGCCAAGGCTCCTGCAGTGGATACCGTGCGCCTGCGGTCTTGCACTTCCTTAGCGCTGAGTGCGTTCGTTCGCCACGGCAGCGACCGACCGTCGTTTCGGCCACGTCGCTGCAACCAGCCACCTGCAGTCGCAGAACTGCGGCGCCAGGCGCAACTGAGCTGGCGCACTGCGCCCCAATCAGCGCGCAGGGGTTCGCGCTGCCGGCGGCGACCGCTTTTCGCATTCGGCCCTGTCCTTTGCCGATGACCCAAGGCAGGGGTCGTTGGCTTCGTCGGCCAAGCCCAGGCCCAGCAGCTCCACCATCAACAGGGCCTGCCGCTCGCGCGCTTGCGCAGCGGCGTTCTGGTTGGCCGCTGCTGCCGCAGAAGCGGCTGCATCGCCAGCGGCCGGCGCCGCACTGGGCAGGCTCAGCGGCACCGAGGGCACCACCACTGGCGCGCCCACCACGCTGCCGCCGGCGATGTTGTCGGCGCCGCGCACCACGTCGGCAGCCAGGGTGATGCGGCCCGGAGCGCGAATCTGCGCGTCCAGCGCGCGCACCTCGCCGCGCGGCGCGAACAGGCCGATGTCGCCTGCAGCTTCGCCCACCGCCGGCTGCAGGATGCCGATGCCGCTGCCCACCGTCAGCGAAGGCAGCGTGAAGCGGATCGAGCCGTCTTCCTGCCGCGTGGCCACCAGTGGCGGCACCGAGACCGAGGTGTTGGCGCCGCGGCCGGCGTCGATATTGCCGCTGGACGACCAGATCGTCACATCACCCTGGCCGACGATGAACACGCGCTGGCTGTTGACCTGGAAGTCGCCTTCCGAAAGCGCCGACAGGTCGCCCTGGCCGTACACCACCGCGCCCTTCAGACGCTGAGGAGAGGAAACGCTGGTGCCCGGCAGGCCGACGTTGATCTGGCCGCCCGGGGCCAGCATCTGGATGCTGCCGCCTTGCAGTGTTTGCACGCCGCTCGCCACCATGTCCAGGTCGCCCTTGAAGCGCAGGCTGTTGCCCTGGCCCACCAGGTCCGCGGCCGTGAAGCCCAGTGCGTAAGCCTGCCCGCGCAGCGCGGCCGCGCTGCCGGGCAGAGGCGAAGCCCAGCTGCCGGCCAGCGTCAGCTCCTGGAACAGTACCTGGCGCTGCAGGCGCTGGTAGTGCTCGCCAGCAAACACCGCCGGGTCGGCGCCGGCTTGCAGCGCGGCGGCCTGCCACAGCGGCGCATAGGGCTGCCCGCTGGCCAGGTAACTTTGCGCAAACAGCGCGTTCAGCATGCCCTCGGCGATGCGGGATTGCGTCACCGGACTGAGGCCTTTGAAGGCCTGCAGCGATGCGTCGTAGGAAGCCGCCAAAGCCTCTGGCGCCAGTGCTTCCTGGCCCAAGGCCAGCCGCACCGCCACCACCAGCTCGTCACGGCGCTGTTGCACGCGGGCAGCAGAACCCTTTCCCGTCAGCGCGGCCAGTTGGCTGAAGCGCTGCGTCAGTTGCGCCAACAGCACACGGCCTTCGCTGTCCAGGTTCTCTGCGTTGCGGCCCGTGGCCTGGAGGTACGCCGCAGCTTGGGCCGCACCCTCGGCCAGGGCGCTGTCGGCGGCGCCCGGCAGGCTCAGGTAGCGCTGCGTGAAGGCGGCCACGTCCAGCACACCGCGTTGGCCGGCGGCCAGCACGATGCTGGCGCCTTCTGCAGGCAAGCTGTTGCGGTACAGGTTGCCCACCGTTTCCACGCCCTGTGAACTTCCCAGGTCCAGCTGCCGGCCAGCGCTGAGCTCCAGCGCGCCCGGGCCGGCCAGCGTGATGCGGCTGCCGCTGGCGCCGGGGCCCTGCGTGATGTTGCCTTGCGCCTGTGCCAGGCTGGTCTGCGCCGCGTCGCTGTGTTGCGCGATCAAGCCGAGGTCCAGAATGTCAGCGCCGGCTGTGATCTGCACCGGCTTGGGGCTCACCAGCAGCACGCGGGAATTGCGGCCGCCCTGGTTGAAGCTGACCGTGCCCTCGGCGTGCAGGCGCACCGGGTCGCTTGCGCCGTCGTGCAGGCTGCTGAACGTCGCCAGCACCGCCGTGGTGGGTGCTTCAAAAGTGGCGTTGTTGAAGTTGTCCAGCGGCCCGGTGAGCGACAGCACTGGCTGCGCCGGTGAAGGCAGCTGCTCGGGCGGCCGGTCCGACATCACCAGGGCTGCGGTGTTGCTGTTGGTCTGCAGCTGCAAGTTCGTTTGCGCGTACAGCGACAACGTGCCCTGGGACGAGGGGAACAGCGTCAAGCCCCGCGAGCTGGCCGGCAGAAACACGCCCAGGTCGCCGCCCAGGGCCTGCAGCTGCACCACCGGCGGCGCATAAGACGTGGGCCCCAGGTACTTGGAGGTCCAGTCGATGCGCTCGGCCGTCGGGCCGTTGGCGGCCAACGCACTCCAGTAGCTGGCCATGCCCACTTCGCCCGCGGGTCGCTCGGCGCGCCAGGCCACCGTGCCGGTCTGGCTGCTGGCACGCAGGTTGGCGCTGGGGCTGTAGGTGAAGAAGGCACCGCCATCGGTGTCGCCGATGCGCAGCCTGCCGCTGAAGGCTCGGTTGGCCGACGGCATCATGGTGGGGTTGAACACGCCACCCAGCTCCACGCCGGTGCGCGCGCTGAGTTGCCAGCCGCCGTCCATCAGCCCCAGCATGGCGCCGGTGGCCGGCAGCCTGCCGGGCGCAAACACCTGGCCGGCGCCGATGTGCGCGCCGGCTTCCAGCAGGCCTTGCCCACGGCCCAGAAAGTAGCTGCCGCCCAGGATGTTGCGGCCCGCCTGCACGGCGATGTCGCCGCCGTTTTCCACCACCGGCACCGGCTGCTGCGTGGCGTCGCCAAACAGCGCAGAAGGCGCTGCCGGCGCCAGCGCCGAGCTGGGCGCCACCACGCCCAGGTTGAGCACGTCGCGCCCGGCCTGCACGCGCAGGTTGCCGCCGCCGAAAGAGCCCACGCCCTGGCGAAAGGCGTCGAAGGCCGACCACCAGGCCACCGCCGTGCTGTCCTCAGAACCCGTGTGATAGAACCAGGCGCCGAACTGCTGGGTGGTGGGCGCACCCACCACGTCGCGCCCGGCCTGCAACGAAACGCCACCGCCCTGCGCCGTGAACTGCGCGCTCCAGGCCGAGCTGCCCAGTTCCAGTTGCGTGTTCTGCGCCGAAGGCCGGCCCGCTACGTAAACAACAGCTTGCTGGGTGGCAATGCCGGATGGCACGAGGTTGATGTCTTGTGCGGCTGCCATCTCGATGCTGCCCCCAGTCGTTCGCACCAATTTGTCGTTGGCCACCGACAAGTTGCCCGTGGCTATGGCCCGCGTGGCAAGCGGGTCGGCAGCGGCCGTGTCGGCGCCGGCCACCAGCCGGTACGACCAGGCGGCGCCTTCCTGAATGCCGGTGGGCGCCGTCAGCGCCGCGCCTGGCGGGCGCACAGCGCTGGCAAAGCCGTCGCTGAGCGAGCCGTTGATGACCAACGAACCGGCCGCGCGGATGCTCAGGAAACCGGGCTGCCCGCCGGGGCGGTTGGCATCCCACAGGTTCCAGTCGTCGCGCACGGTGAAGTCGCCGTCGGCCACGATCTGTACGCTCGGGCGCAGGCTCACACGCCCGTCCTGCGCCAGCCCCAGGTCGGCCAAGGTATCGGCCGTGCGGTTGGCAAAAGCCAGCGCGTCGGTGCGCAGCGCGGTCTGGCCCAACGCTGCGCCGCTGCTGTTGCCGCGCGCCAGGCTGGTGAAGCCGGTGTAGGTGCGCACGGCCTCCAGCACCACCTCGCCGGCCTGCAAGGCGCTGCGGCTGTCCAGCGCCGGGTCGATCTGGATGGCCACCGCGCCCTGGCTGTCGTCGCGGCGCGCGCGCAACGCGATGCGGCCGTCGGCCGCGTCGTCGCCGCTGGCGTCGATGCGCGCGCTGGAAGTCAGCACCACGGCGCCGTTGCTGCTGCCCAGTTGCACATCGCCGCCGTTGGCGCCGCTGCGGCTGGAGCGCGCGTCGATGCGGCCCGACAGGTCCACGCCTTGCCCTGCGAAGGCACGCACCTGGCCGCCGGCCGCGGCCCGGGCATTGAGCGTGCCGCCGATGCGCAGCGTGCCGGCATCGGCCGCCAGTTCGACGCGCTGCGCCTGCAGCGTCGCCTGCTCCAGGTTCAGGTCGCCGCTGCGCAGGCGCAGCTGCACCGTGTCGGTAAAGCCGCCGCGGCCCAGTGCCTGGGCCAGCGCGTCGATATTGGCGGCCGGCTGGCCGTCTTGCAGCAAGCGTGTGGCGTAAAGGCTGATGCGCCCCTGGCGCGCCGCAGTGCCGCCATGGCCTTGCAGATTCAGCGTGGGCCTGATGTCCACGCCGCCGTTCGCGCCCGTGGCTTGCAGCACCAGTGCGCCGGCTTGGGCGTCGCCAGTGGCCGACACGTCCAGCCGACCGGCCAGCACGATGGCACCCTGGCTGGCGCGCGCCACCAGCCGGCCGGCGTCGCCGTGTACCTGCCAGCCGTCACCGGCCTGGCGCGACAACCCGGCCACCGAGCTGCTGGAGCCGGAGCCCATCACGATGCCGGCGGGCCCGCTGGCTTGCAGCGTCAACTGGCCGCCGGGCAGTTCGATGTGACCCTGCTGTTCCAGCGCGACACCCGCCAGGTTCAGCAGCGCGCCCTGGCCCAGGGCCTCACCGCGGCTGCGGCTGCCTGTTTCCTGTTTGATGCGCAGGCTGCCCTGAGGTGCCTGCAGCGACTGTTCTGCCGCGCTGCGTGCGCCCACGCGGGCCGCGCTGAGCGTGGCGTCGCCCTGCGCGGTGAAGCCACCCAGGCCCGCAAAGACGGCGTCGCCCGCAGAGCGCAGGGCCATGCTGGTGAAGCCCAGGAACTGCTGGCCCTGGCCGGCTTGTTCGCTGCCCAGCGTCAGGCCGCCAGTGATCACGTCTGTCAGCACCGGCAGGGCGCTGATGTCCAGGCTGCCACGGCCGGTCTGGCTGGTGTCGGGCGCAGCGGCCGATGTGTTGCGCAGGTTGACCTCTCGCGCCTGGAATTGCACCCGGTCCTGGTCACTGCCGGCGCCGCGCAGCGCAGGCGTGTCGAGGGTCAGGCTGTCGATCACGAAGCGCTGGCTGCCGTAAAAGTCGATGCTGCTCAGGCTGCTCAAGGTCAATGACTTTGCGCTCGACAACGACGCCAGCAAGCCGCCGCTGAGTACGGTGGTGTCGGCGCTGGCGGCGGTGGGTGTGCCCAGCGCCAGCCGGCGTGCTGACAGCCCCAGATCCTGCGCCAGCAGCTCGGTCTGATCGCTCAGGTTCAAGCCCGCCGAGCCACCCAGGCGCAGCGTGGCCGCTTCCAGCTTGGCGCCGGCATCCACCTGCAGTTGGCCCGTCGCGCCAGGCATTTGCGCGGCCGTGTAGCGCCGGCTCACCTGTGCCGTGCCGGCCTGTGTGGCCAGTGCGTAGGCGCTGTCGCCGTCCAGCACCCAGGTGCTGATACTTGCAGTGACGTCTGCGGTGGTGAGTTCGTTGGTGACTGCGCTGCGTGGGGCGCCACTGCTGCGCACCTGCGTACCGCTGGCCAGGTGCACGCTGTTGCGCGCCAGCAGCATCACTTCATCGGCCACCAAAGCGGTCTCGGTCGCCAGCATCTCGACGCTGTCGTTGCGGGTGCTGACGCTGCCGTCGGCAGTGCGCACGCCGCCCAGCAACAGGCTGCCGGCACCGGCTTGTGCCAAGGTTTGCGCTGACCACAGGGCCGTGCCGGCAGCCAGGCCCGCTGGCGGCGGCTGCAACTTGTTCACCACGGCAGCGGCGCCGCCCCTGAAGGCCACGTCCACGCTGCCGGGCTTGCCGCCCTCGGCTGCACCGGCGTGCAGCTGGGCCTGCAAATTGAAGGCCTGGCTAGACGCCAGCGTCAGCTGCCCGGCGTCCACCGGCAGCCGGGGCACGGGCTGGTCTTTGCGATCTGCAGCAGCAGCCAGCAAGCTGCCCACCGAGCTGAGATCCAGGCGCGACCGTGCAGCCACCGTGGCAGCCGGTTCCACGCGGATGCGTGCCGGCGTGCCCTGCAGCGCGGCCGCAGGCGAAGTGGAACCTGAGCCCGTTGCCGAGCCCACGTTGCCGATGATGCCGTTGACGGTGCGACTGCCGTCGTCTTGCTCCAGCGCCGCCACCAACGCACCCTTGCCCTGGTCAGCCGCCAGCGACACCAGCAAGGCACCCGGCAGCAAAGCGTAGCGCGCCGGCAGCAGCGTGTAGCGGCCGGGCTCCAGCGCCGATCCGGCCTGCGTGATCTGCAGTTGCACGCCAGCGGCCGGCATGCTGCCGGCAGCGCCACCGTTCATCACTTCAGCGTCATGGGGCGCGTAGGCATAGCGGTAGCCGGGCAGCACCGCGTACTGTCCGGGCCGCAGCAGCGCGTCCGTGGAACCGCCCACGCCGGGCACGAATTCCCAGGCCTGCAACTGGCCGCCGCCCGCCACACTCAGGCGCGCTTGCGGGTCCAGCGTCAGAGCCTCGGCCTGGATCACGACGCCCTTGTCCACCGGCAGGCCGGCGAGCGTGCGGATCGCGCCGTCCGACTGGGCGTTCACCGGCAGTGCCACCCCCGCCGCGTTGCTCAATCCCGCCGACCGGTATTGCCACTGGCGGCTGTTCACGGTGGTGCCCACCGGCACCGTCTGGCCCGCACCCGATGCCGTCAGTTCTGCGCCAGCCAGCACCTGCACGCTCCGACCCTGCACTTCGATGCGGCCAAAGGGCTGGCGCATGACGCCGCCCAGTTCCAGCGCGTCGGCCTGCAGGCTCAGCAGGGCCAGTGCCGACAAGGGCGACGCGCTGCTGCTGCCGCCCGCCGGCAGGTAGCTGCCCAGCAGCGAGTCGCCGGCCAGGCCCCTGATCGAGAACTCGCTCATCGTCGTGGCATAGGTCTGGCCGCTGGTGAACTGCAGTTCACCCGCAAACGACAGGCTGCCCGGTGCGCTGGAAGACGGGCCGCGCGCCACGCCCATCAGCCGCACCTCGCCGTCGCGCCTTGTCGCCTGGCCGTTGTCGTCGCGCGTGGCATTGAAGGCACTGAACTTGAAGCCGTCCAGCGCCAGGTCGCCCTGCAGTTCCACCAGGCCCGCGTTCACTTCAAGCACTGCACTGCCACCTTGCGCCACCGGGGCGCTTTCAAAGCTGGCACGCGGGCTGCGGCGCTGGTCGCCCAAGCTGACAACGGGCGCCGACAGCGTGGCCTCGATGCCGGGTCGGCCGGCGAGCACCGGCGCGTCCAGGCTCAAGCTGCGCTGGGCGCTCAGCATCAGGTTCTCGGCCAGCGTGACACGGTCGTCGGCCTTCAGGCTGATGTGCGCAAAACCGCCGCTGCTCAGTTGCTCCTGACTCAACACGCCGCGCCCGTTGGGCAGCGCGGCGAGCAGGTTGTCGCCAGGCGCTGCATTCAGCGCATCAAGCGACGCATTTTTCTCCACCAGCACGACTTCGCGGTCGATGGTGCCATAGGCCGGGCCACTGGTTTTGCGGTCGCGCCCGTTCAGGCTGATGGCGGCGTCGAGACGGCCGCCGTCTGCCCCCGCAGGCGCCGTCGCCAGCACCTCGGCGGCCAGGTGAAAGCCTTCGGCCGTGCGCAGCACCAGCGTGCCACCGTCTTTGGCCACCCGCTGCGCTGTGGGCGCATCGGCCAGCAGCACCTTGTCGGCGCGGCCGCGCAGGTCGATCTGCGCGCCGGCTTGTGCCACCACATAGCCGCGCTCGGCCAGCAGCGACACCGTGCCGCCGCCCAGTACCTGGCCCACGGGCCGGCCCAGGCGGTCCAGGCTCAGTTCGCTGGTGCCGGCAGCGTTCAGTCGCGCGCTGCTGGTCAGCCACAGCGCTTGCGTGGCGTCAAAGCCCTGTTGGTCTTCAAACACGCCAGCCGATTCGGCGCCGCCACGCGTGCCTGCCAGCATCAGGCTGATCTGCCCGCCGGGGGCTTCCAGCGTGCCGGCCACGGTCAGCTGGCCGCGCGCGCTCAGGCGCAGTGCAGCACCGGCTTCCAGGGCCAGGCGCGCACCAGCTTGCACCACCAGGTCGGAGCCGCGCAGTTGCGCCACGCGGTTGGGCGCGGTGGTGGCGTTCAGCGTCACCGAAACCGGGCTGCGCTGCGCCGCCAACGGTTTGAGCTGCACAGAGGCAAAGCGCTCATCGGCATCGGTGGCAGCCAGCGCGACGAAGTTCAGCAGCCGGGGCTGCAGGCCCAGACCGCTGGCCAGGCGCACATCGCCCAGGCTGTTCAGCGTGATGTTGCCAAGGCCCCGCTCGCGAAACAGTGCATTGCCGAAGTAGGGCAACGCCAGGTTGCCGCCCAAGGTCAGCGACGGCAGGCCGCTCATCACCAGGCTGCCGCCCTTGTCGAAGTCAAAGGCGTTGAGTTGCGCCTGCCAGCCGTCAAAGCGGCCGGGCAGGTTCTGCAGCACGTCGGCACCCTGGTTCAGGCCCAGGCTGATGCTGCCGGCCTTGCCCTGCGTCACGCGGGTGCCGCTGCGCAGCGCGCCAGCTGATACATCCAGCTGCGCCGACGCGGGCGCCACCAGGCTGCCCACCGCCGTCAGCTGGATCTGCCCACCTTGCAACACGGTGGTGGCGGGGGCGTCGCCTGCGGCCGCGCCGGCAGGGTCGACGGCCCAGGTGCCGGCAACGTCCAGCCGCGTGTTGACGCCCAGCGTGATGTCGGGGTTCAGATCGTCACTGCGCAAGGTACTCAGTGCAATGCGGCCACCGGCTGCGCGCACACTGCCCGCCACGTCCACCTGCGCGGCTTCCACCTGCAGCTGCCCGCGCGCGGGAAAGTTCAACGTGCTGCCTTCGGCTACGTCGAAGCGGCCCGACACGTAAGCGTTGAGCGTGCCGATGCCACTCTCGGCCAGAGCCTGCGTGGACAGCAGCAGTGTGCTCGCAATATGGGTGTCGATGGCGGCCGTGAGCGGCGCGTCGAACAGCGGTACGGGCCGGCTCAGGGCCGGGCCCGCTTGCAGCGTCAGCGCGGGCAAAGACACATCGGTCAAGCGGCTGCGGCCGAATGTCAGCGTGCCGGCGTTGGGCAGCGGGGTACTGCCGCGCCCGTCCTGCCCCAGCCCCTGCACTGTGTGGCCGTCTACCTGGCCTGCGAAGTACACGCGCCGTCCTGCCACATCCAGGCGACCCGCGTTCTTGCCCTCCACGTAGCCCGCCACCTCGTCCACGCGCCACTGGGCAGTGCCGGCGTCGGTGCGCGCCTTGGCATTGCCGAGTTCGTCGTAGCGCGTGGCCGGGTCCGCCTTGTCGATGGCGATCCAGCGTTCGCCCTGGCGCAACAAGCTGGTCTTCAGCTGTCCGGCGGCGAAGGCCAGGCTGCCACCCGAGATGTCCAGCCGCGCACCCGCATCCACCGCTACAGCGCCGTCGGACAGCAGGCTGATGGTGCCGGCATGGGTGGACCGTTCTTCGGCCGTGCGCGCCACGGTGTTGAAAAAGCCGCTCACGTCGGCCACCTTGGGCGGCTTGCGGGCGTCGAAGAAGACTTCTTCGCGGTACAGCACGCTGTCGCGCTGCACCGGCGCGTCGGCCAGCTCGATCTGGAACAGGCGGCCACTCATCTGGTTGCGGCTCATGGGCAGTGCCACGCCCTTCAGGCCGGCGACGTCCAACACCGCGCCGGCCTCGATCACCACCCGGCTGGGGTCGCTACTGTGGTCCACCAGGTTGTTGCTGTCGGGGTTGAAGCTCAACGACTGGGCGGGCTGTTGCGAAGCCAGCATCTCGATGCGCCCCGCAGGCGCACGCACCTGCGCGCCACGCTGCACCTGGATGCGCTCGCCCTCCACTCGTATGCGCGAGGTGTAGAAGGTCTCCGAATCGAGCTGGGTTTGCGCTGCGTCGTTCGAGGGCAGCACCTCGGTGCGGCTTCGCGGCCCCAGCACCACGCTGCCCAAGGCCGTGGCTTCGGGCCGATACACCACGGAGCCGCCGATGGCGGTTTCCACCAGCGGATTCACATCGGCCTGCGCCTGCAGCTGGATGCTGCCGTTGCGGCCCTTCACCGCGGTGGTGGCCTGCAGCACGCCGTTCTGGCGCACCGCCAGGCCCACCAGGTTGATGCTGCCGCGTGTGGCAACCACGGCGTTCAGCCGTTCCACCAGGCCCACTGTGGTGCTGGGTGTGCTGTCGGGCACCGTTTCGCCGGCCACTGTCTTGTAGCGCCGGGCCTCGGCCTGCAGCACGGTGTCGAGATCGGCGTCGCTTGCGAAAGGCCGCACGCCCACCAGCAA
The DNA here is from genome assembly GCA_038328935.1 of Burkholderiales bacterium. GTDB lineage: Bacteria > Pseudomonadota > Gammaproteobacteria > Burkholderiales > Burkholderiaceae_C > Rubrivivax. The sequence continues at coordinate 1,346 of JBBQMM010000089.1, read as the reverse complement.
GCCGCGCTGCGCCGGGTCGACCGATGCAGCCAGGTAGACCGTGCGGCCGGCGCCCAGAATGGTCTGGCCGTCGGGCGTCTCGATTCGGCCTTCGTTGACCACGCGCGGCGCGAAGATCAGCACGTCGCCGCCGGCAGCGGTGCGCACCTCGGCCCCACGCTCCAGGCTCACGAAGCCCTGGTTTCGATCTGCAGCGGCATCGAACGCCGGGCTGCCGTCCACGATGCCGCGCAGGCCGCGCTTGAAGGCGTCTTCGGCCACTTGCAAGGCCGTGGCCACGAAGCGGCCGGTTTCGACGCGCGCGGTGGGGCCGAATACGATGCCGTTCTGGTTTTGCAGCAGCACCTCGCCATTGGCCTGAATGCCACCCTGCACCACGCTGGGGTTGGCGTCCCAGATCTTGTTCAGCGTCGCGCCTTTGTCGGGCTGCACAAACTGCACCGTATTGCCGGCGGCGATGTTGAACTGGTCCCAGTTGACGATGGCGCGCAGGCTATGCTGGTTCACGACCATGCGGTTGGCCTGCGGCTGCGTAACGTGGAACTGGCCCCAGTCGCCCGCCGTGCGCGCGGCGTCGGTGCTGCGCACGGGCAGCGCAGCGCCGCCAGGCAGCGCCAGGGCCCTGGGAATGGGTGCGGCGGCCCATGTGCTGAAGGGGCCCAGAACCAGCCCTGTGCCCAACAGTCCCAGGCCAGCCCATTGCACGGCGCTGCGTGTCTGCCCGTTGCGTGTCTGCCCGTTGGGTGTCTGCCCGTTGGGTGTCTGCCCGCCCCGTGTCTGCCCGCTGCCGGACTTGCCGCTGCTGCGCACGGTTTCCGCTACCGCGCACAGCATGCCGCGCCGGGCGTTGAAGACGAGTCGGTGGCAACTTTTGTTCATGGTCAGGGCTCGGGTTCAGAAGTCGTAGCGAACGCTGAAGTCCCAGCGTTGGTCGTTGCGGCTGGCCTGGCCGCTGGCGGGCACCAGCGAGCCGCTGCTATCGGCCTTCAAGGTGCGCTGCAGCGGCACCGCCAGGTCCAGCCGCGCGCGCAGGCCGCGTGGGCCGCGCACGCGCAGCCCCAGGCCGGCGCTGGCCATCTGGATGTTCTTTTGCTCCGCTGGCAGCGCCTCGTTCACCCGCAGGCGGGCGCCTTCGACGAACACCACGCCATTCAAGCCGGCGTTGTCCAGCGGCCGCCAAGCCGGCGTGGTCAGTTCAGAGCGCAGGATCAGGCCCTGGTCGCCCACTTGCTCGAACTCGTAGTAGCCGCGCACGCTGTCCATGCCACCCGCGCCGATCTGCTCGCTCGTCACCAGCGGATCGCCGGCCAATTGCACTTGGAGCTTGTGGCCGGCCTCCCAGCCGT
>JBBQMM010000088.1:0-11873 GCA_038328935.1 Burkholderiales bacterium | reverse complement strand
GGCCCACCATTAGCAGCGCCGGCAGCATGGCGCCGGCGTACATGTCGCCCACCGAGCGGCCCATCTGATCGGCCAGCACGATCAGCACCAGTGACGGCGGAATGGCCTGCGCCAACGTGCCGCTGGCGGTGATGGTGCCAGTAGCAATGGTGCGGTTGTAGCCGTAGCGCAGCATGATGGGCAGTGAGATCAGGCCCATGGAGATGACGGCGGCGGCAACCACGCCCGTGGTAGCGGCCAGCAGCGCGCCCACCAGGATCACCGCCACCGCCAGGCCGCCGCGCAGCGGGCCGAACACCTGACCCACGGTTTCAAGCAAATCTTCGGCCATCCCGGATCGCTCCAGGATGATGCCCATGAAGGTGAAGAAAGGAATCGCCAGCAGGGTGTCGTTCTGCATGATGCCGAACACCCGCAACGGCAGCGCCGAGAACATGTTGGACGGGAACAGGCCCGCCTCCATGCCGATGAAGCCCATGAACAGGCCGGTGGCGGCCAGGCCGAAGGCCACCGGGATGCCGGTGAGCAGGAAGCAGAAAAGTGCCAAGAACATCAGCGGCACGAAGTTCTCGGTGATGAAGGCGATCATGTCAGGCGCCCTTGGCAAGCTTGTTCATTTGGGCGGCCTTGGCGGCAGCGGCCTTCGCAGTGGCCGCCGCGGCCTTGGCTTCCAGCGCCGCAGCCTGATCGGCTTCGGCGGCCTTGGCGCCGGGGTCTTCGCTGAACGGCTCGGGGATTAGTCCGCGCACGAAGGCGACGCGCTTGATCAATTCGGACACGCTTTGCACGAGCAGGAGCGAAAACCCCAGCGGAATCAACAGCTGCACCGGCCAGCGGATCAGACCACCGGCGTTCTGGCTCATTTCGCCGGAAACCCAGGCGCGCTCGAACACCGGCCACGACAGCGAGATGAGAATCAGGCACAGGGGGATGACGAACACCACCATGCCCAGTGCGTCGATGATGGCGTTGGTGCGCTTGGACAACTTGCCCGAGATGAAGTCGATGCGCACGTGGGCATTGCGAAGGAAAACATAACCCGAGCCCAGCATGAACACAGCAGAGAACAGATACCACTGAATCTCGAGGTACGCGTTGGAGCCGATGTCGAAAGCCTTGCGCATGATCGCGTTGCCGGCGCTGATGACCACCGCAGCCAGGATCAGCCACATCACCAGCTTGCCGATGCGTTCGGTGATCGCATCGATGATTCTTGAAATTTGCAACAAAGCCGTCACGGCAGGTACTCCTTCAGCTCTGGTGGCTGTGCAAGGGCGTCGTCGACGCCGCACGCGCGACTGTAGGCGACTGCGGTGGCGTTGGTGCTGTGGGTCTCCCTCATCCAGGCCCCGGGGAAACCCCGGGACTGTCGTGCGTCAGGGCAGGCTGGCGGCCTGAAACAGGCGCGTGGAGCGGGCCCCCGAGCGACAGAACAGCAGCAATGGTCGCGGCAGCTGCTGCAGCAGCACCGCAAAGGCCGCAATTTGCTCGGGCGACTGGTAGCCGCCGTCGACCGGCAGGTACCGATACTGCAGACCCGCGGCCTGTGCCGCAGCCTCCATTTGCGCGTTGCTCGGCTGATCGGGTCCGTGCTCGAAATCGGGCCGGTTGTTCACCACGCTCCTGAAGCCGGCGCGGGCGGCCTCTGCCATGGCCTCGGGTGTGAGCTGCGGGGCCACGCACACGTCGGGCGCTATGGCGCGCGCGGGCAAGCTGCTGTTCATGGCGGTGTCTCCTGGGTGTCTCCTGAACCTAGCGCGACAAGGCCTGTTTGACGGCCGCCGACAGCAGGGCCATGTCGGCTTTGCCGGCCAGCCGGGCCTTGGCTGCGGCCATCACCTTGCCCATGTCGGCCGGGCCTGTGGCACCCATCTCCGCCACCAGGGCGCTCACGCTGGCGTTGACTTCATCAGCCGACAGGCGTTGCGGCAGATAGGCCTGCAGCACGAGCAGTTCGGCGCTTTCCTTGTCGACGAGATCGGTGCGAGCTGCCTGCGCGAACGCGGCTATCGAGTCCTTGCGCTGCTTGATCAGCTTGTCCACCAACCCGACCACGGCAGCGTCGTCCAGTTCGATGCGCTCGTCCACCTCGCGCTGCTTGCAGGCGGCCAGCAACATGCGGATGGTGGAAAGGCGGGGCGCGTCCTTGGCCCGCATGGCGGACTTCATGTCTTCGGTGACGCGGTCTTTCAGCGGGCTGGCCATGGTGTCACGTCCTGTAAGAAAACCAGACGAAAAAGCCCGCGGCGGCGTCCCGCGCGGGCTTCTCAGAGTGCCTGTGGCGGGCTGCCCGCTCAGTACAATTTCTTGGGCAGCTGCATGCTGCGCACGCGCTTGAAGTGGCGCTTCACGGCTGCTGCCTTTTTGCGCTTGCGCTCGGCGGTGGGCTTTTCGTAGAACTCACGCGCGCGCAGGTCGGTTAGCAGGCCGATCTTCTCGATGGTGCGCTTGAAGCGGCGCAGCGCGACGTCGAAGGGCTCGTTCTCTTTAACTCGAATGGTGGTCATGTACTCAGGAATCCTGAAAATTTGTGCGCCCGGTGTCTGAGGGGCGGCACCGTCGACCCCTGGCCTGGGTTCCGGAACCGGCCAGGGCGGACAGCCCCTGCAGATCGGCACGCTGGTTTGCCAGCAAAGCCGAAAATTATAGCCCGCCGAGGGACCGTTGCCAGACCTAACCTCGAGGTCCGAACCAAAAAGTTCGGCTGTTGGCCGAACGAACGTGATCCAAGCAAGAGGTGTGCCGCTGGAATCCCGCCGACCCCGCGAGGAATCGGGGGTGGGAGGGTATCAAGCTAGGGGACAGAATGCCGAAACCCTTGATATGCGGCGCCGGTGAGGCGAAGATGAATTGCAAATGCGTTGTGTTCCCGGCCGGCCTTTGCAAGTGACCCGCTGCCCCCGCCGGCTTTCCATTGCTTCCATTCCATTGTTTCCATTCCATTGCTTCCGCTCCATTCCTTACGCTCCATCCTTCAGCTGACATGTTGACCACTGCAGTATCCGCATCACTGTCCAGCGATGGTCTTCATCGTGCCCTGGGGCAGGTGTTTGCGGCGTCCATGATCGAGTCTGGCGATCTGCTGATGGTCAAGGACTTGAACAGCGGGCGCTGGCTGCACGTCAATCCGCCGATGGCCTTGTTTCTGCGCGGCACGCCGGCGGACTTGACCGGATGTCTGGACAGCGATCATTTCGACGTCGGGCTGCTGACCGCCTTTAGGGCCGCCGAGCACACCGCCCAGTCACAGAGCGAGCCCTTGCGCAGCGAGCATGCTTTCGAGTTGCACGGCCTGCGGCGCGAATTCTCGGTGTTGCGAGTGGTGATCCGGGACCCGGCCGAGTCTCGCGCACTGCTGGTCAGTGTCTGGCATGACCTGGCGCCCGAGCACAAGCGGCAGATGCAACTGCAGGGGGCGCTGGCGCAGATCGAGCAGCAGCAGCAGGCCAACGACCTGCTGCGGCGCGAGATTGCCGACCAGGCCCTGCGCGACCCTGCGTCTGGCTTGTACCGCCGAGCCCACTTCGACGACCAGTTGCGGCGCGAAGTGGACCTGTCGACGCGCGAACACCGGGAGTTCGCCATCGTCTTCATCCAGTTGGACCCGGAGTCGTCGCAGGCGCTGGTTCTGGGTGCTGCCGGCCAGCAGCGCGTGCTGCAAGCCATGGGTCAGCTGCTGCGCGGTGGAACGCGCGCGATGGACGCTTCATGCCGCTATGACGAGCGCCGTTTTGCCGTGCTGCTGTCGGGTGTCGGCCTGGCTACTGCGCATGCACGGATGGAAGGGCTGCGGCGCAAGTGCGCAGCACAGATCGTGGTTCACGGAGGCCAGGAGTTGCGCTTTGCGGTCTCGATCGGGGTCGCCAGCTTTCCGCATACGGCGCAGGGTCAGGATGAATTGCTGGCCGCTTGCGAAGCGGCGCTGGTTGAAGCGCAGCGCCGGGGTGGCAATCAGGTCACCTTGGCGGCCATCCGCTTTTCTGCCGAGCCCGCAGCGCAGAAATAAGTTCTTGCTGCCCGTGGGGCATGGGGGCGGCCGTTCAAGCCCCGCCGTTCAAGGTCGGTAAGCCTGCATCAGCATGCTGGCCGCCAGTGCCAGCAGCATGACCGCAAACAGGCGCTTCAGCACCACCACGTTGATGCGGTGTGCCGTGCGCGCACCCAGCGGCGCCAGGCTCACGCTGGCCAGGGCCACCAACGCCAGCGCTGGCAGGTAGAGGAAACCAAAGGCCCCGGGCAATGCCGCCGGCAGGCCCCAGCCGCTGACCAAGTAGCCCAGCGTGCTGCCACCGGCGATGGGAAAGCCCAGTGCGGCGCTGGTGCCCACCGCCTGCCGCGGCTGCACGTTGCACCAGGTCATGAAGGGCACCGAAAGAAATGCGCCGCCTGCGCCCACCAGCGCCGAGACGAAGCCGATGCCCGAGCCCACGGCAAAGCGGCCCGCCGCGCCGGGCAGCTGGCGCCCTGGCCGCGGCTTGCGGTCCAGCAACATCTGCACGGCCATGTAACCCAGGAAGGCCGCGAACAGCAGCGCCAGGCCGCGACCCTTCAGCAGCGCAAAGGCGCCAGCGCCGCCAGCCAGGCCGCCCAGCACGATGCCTGGCGCCATCGAGCGCACGATGTCCCAGCGCACGGTGCCCAGGCGGTGGTGCGCGCGCACACTGGACAGCGCCGTGAACATGATGGTGGCCATGGCCGTGGCAATCGCCATCTTCACTGCCAGCCCGGTCTCGATGCCGCGGTGCACCAGCATCCACGTCAGCACCGGCACCATCATCATGCCGCCGCCTATGCCGAGCAATCCGGCCATGAAGCCCGCGACGACGCCGAGCGCGAGCAGTTCGGCGACCAACAATGGTTCAAGCAGCATGTCTTGGGGTTCTGCGTCTGGCGCGTGTCAGCGCCCGGGCTCGGTTGAAGAAGTCAGCGGCGGCCCCAGTGGGCCCAGCAGGCTCAGCACCGCGGCCCACTCTTCGGCCGTAACTGCCGTGATGGACAGCCGGTTGCCGCGCTTCAACACCTGCATCGTGTGCAGCGCCGCTTGTTGGCGCATATCGCTCAGGCTGAGCAGTCGTGTCTTGCGCACCAGCCGGACATCGATCTGCAGCCAGCGCGGTGAATCAACAGTGCTCTTGGGATCGTGATAGGGGCTGCCGACATCCCACTGCGTGGTGTCTGGCACCGCGGGGCCGGCGATGCGGGCCACACCGGCGACGCCCGGCTGAGCGCAGCTGGAGTGATAGAACAACACCCCGTCGCCCGCCCGCATGGCGTCGCGCATGAAGTTGCGGGCCTGGTAGTTGCGTACGCCGGTCCACGGCAGCGTTTGTCGCGGCGCGCGCGCCAGGTCGTCGATGGAGGTTTGTGCAGGCTCGCTCTTCATCAGCCAGTAGCCGGGGGTGGGCGTTGCGCGCTGCGACATGGGCATGCAGGGAAAGAAAGGTGTCCGCCGTGCACTGCGAACCGTTTGCCTGAACCAAGGGGGAGTTCAGGTGGGCGAGGTCAGCCAAGCTTCGGGTTCATCTGACGCGAGACGCTCACACCAGCAAGGCGATGTTCCAAGCCCTTGGTCATAGACCATCGGCTCAAGGACATATAGGCTCGCAGCACACAGCGGACGACCTCATTCTAGGCCTGCACCGCGCATTCATGGGCGGTCTGCAAATGCGCCCTTTTTCACAGCAATTGGCCGTCTTCACCCAAGGCGGCGTCGAGGCGACGGACCAGGGCCTTGATGTCGCTGTCAGCGACTTCGCTCGTGGCGGCGGCGCGGCCTGCGCCGAGTTGCGCCGCTGTCGATGCCGCTGGCGCGGCGTTGTGTTCGGCCAGTTGGTAGGCCAGGTTCAGCGCTGCCAGCACGGCGATGCGTTCGCGCGCCTTGACCTTGCCGGATTCGCGTATCACCGTCATCTCGCGATCAACGGCCGCCACGGCATTGCCCAGCAGCGACTCGCCGCCTTCGGGGCAGCCCAGCATGTAGACCTGCCCGAGTATCTGCACTTCAACCTGCTTCATGGGTGCGCACCCTGCGAGCCGCCGCCTTCAAGAATCAGCGCTGGTGCTGCGAGGGCTGCTTCGCGTGATGCTTCGACTGCTCGTGCGTCAGCTGAGCGTGCTTCGGCTGGTCGTGCTTCAGCTGGTCGTGCTTCAGCCCGTGGTGCTTCAGCGGGCAGGCGCTCGAGCAGTGCGTCTATACGCGAGCGCGCCGCGCCCAGCCGCGAGCGCAGGCTGTCGCGTTCCGATGTCACCGTCACCAGTTGCTCGGCGATCAAGGCCGTGGTGCGCTTGAGTTCCTGGTGGCGCAGCACCAGGCGGTCAACACGTTCCGCAACATCGTCGAGCTTGGCCATGCGTTTCCCTTTAGCGCAAGGGCCGCATTGTAGAAGCGCCCAGATCGCAGCAGTCGCGCACTGCGCATACATCACATCGTGGCTGGCGCGCCAGGCAGACGTAGCGGCCGTGCAGGATCAGCCAATGGTGGGCATCCACCAGAAAGGCGCCGGGGATGCGCTGCAGCAGGCCTTGCTCCACCGCTTCTGGCGTGCGACCCGGCGCCAGGCCGGTGCGGTTGCTGACGCGAAAGACATGCGTGTCAACGGCCATCGTGGCCTCGCCAAAGGCCACATTCAGCACCACGTTGGCGGTTTTGCGGCCGACGCCCGGCAGCGCTTGCAGGGCCTGGCGTGAACGCGGCACTTCACCGCCATGCTGCTGCACCAGGATGCGACAGGTCTGCACCAGGTGTCGCGCCTTGTTGCGGTACAGGCCGATCGTCTGGATGTGGCGGGCCACCGACTCTTCGCCGAGGTCGAGCATGGCCTGAGGCGTGGGCGCTTTTGCGAACAGCGTTCGCGTGGCCTTGTTGACGCTGACGTCGGTGGCCTGCGCAGAAAGCAGCACGGCCGCCAGCAACTCGAACACGCTGGTGTAGGCCAACTCGGTCTGCGGCCGCGGGTTGGCGCGTTGCAGGGTGACGAAGAAGCGCAGTACCTGCTCAGGCGTCATCGACTGGCGCCGGGTTCACGACCGCTGTTGCGAGCGCTGTTGCGAGCGCTGGTGCGACCGCTGGTGCGACGGCTGGTGCGACCGCCAGTGCGGGCGCCGGTGCCGGCGCGACCGCCAGGCGCTGTGCCCGCGACCGTGCCAGCGCTGCTTCGATGACGGCGCGCTTGGCGGCCAGCGTTGCAGGGTCGGTGAGCTTGCTGTGCTGTTCCAGATCGGCGAGCTTGGTTTGCGCCTTGGCGGCAAGTCTGTCGTCGTTCTCGAGCTTGTCCCGTGCGACGCGGATCTTGTGCCATTCGTAGCTGGCCAGCGCTTCATCGGCCTGCGCCGGGCCCCAGGCCTGCCACCCCGTGGCGGTGCCCGTGACAGGCACCAGGCTGATGCAGTCCACCGGGCACACCGGCACGCAGAGCTCGCAGCCCGTGCATTGCGCGTCAATGACGGTATGCATGAGCTTGGATGCGCCGACGATGCAGTCCACCGGGCAGGCCTTGATGCACAGCGTACAGCCGATGCACCAGGCCTCGTCGATGACGGCCAGCAGGCGTGGGCCCTCGACGCCGCGGCTGACGTCGAGCGGCAGCACGCGCTGCCCCGTCAGCGCCGCCAGCCGGGCAATGCCTTCCGCGCCGCCAGGCGGGCAGCGGTTGATGTCCGCGGCTCCTTCGGCCATGGCTTGCGCGTAGGCTCTGCAGTCGGGGAAGCCACAGCGTGTGCACTGCGTTTGGGGCAGCGTCTGGTCGAGGCGCTGCGCCAGCGTGAGAAGGCTATCGACGGGCAGGCCGCTGTCTGCGGCCGTATTGGGGACATGACGGGGTAGGGGGTCAGAAGACACCCCGGCATTATCGAGGGACGACGGGTCAGCGCGCCGTGTGGGACTTCGATGTGCCGTTCGGCTTGGCAGACTTGGCAAGCTTGACAGGCGTGGCAGGCGAGGCAAGCCTGGCAGGCTTGGCAGACGTGGCAGCCGTGGCAGGCTTGGCAGGCGTGAAAGATCGGGTCTGCCTGGCTGCCAAGGCTTTGGGTGCAGGCATCACTTCGGCAGCCAGTGCGGCCGTGGCTTTGTGCTCTATTGGTGTCACGGGCGCGGCAAGCTGGCGTGCCTGCTCGTCGAAGCGCTTGATGAAGCTGCGCACTTCGGGGTACACGGCATCGCGCCAGCGGCGGCCCGAGAAGATGCCGTAGTGGCCTGCACCTTCGGCGTCGTAATGGAAGGCCCGCCCCGCCGGGATGCCGGAGCACAAGCCGTGCGCGGCGCGGGTCTGGCCGGCACCGGAGATGTCGTCCAGTTCGCCCTCGATGGTGAGCAGGGCCGTGTGCTCGATGTCCTGCGGGCGCACGGGCTCGCCCTTCACCACCCAGGTGCCGTTGACGAGCGCGAAGTCCTGAAACACGGTCTTGATGGTGTCGAGGTAGTACTCGGCAGGCATGTCGAGCACGGCGTTGTATTCGTCGTAGAACTGGCGGTGGCTGTCGGCGCTGCTGTCGTCGCCGCGGATGAGGTCCAGGAAATAGTCGTAGTGGCTGTTCAAGTGGCGGTCGGGATTCATGGCCACGAAGCCTGTGTGCTGCAGGAAACCAGGGTAGACACGGCGCCCGGCGCCAGGGTAGTTCGCCGGCACGCGGTAGATGACGGTGGTCTCGAACCAGCTGTGGCTCTTGGTGGTGGCCAGGTTGTTGACCGACGTGGGGCTCTTGCGAGCATCAATGGGGCCGCCCATCATGGTCATCGTGATCGGTGTTCTTTCGCCCCGGCTGGCCATCAGCGAAACGGCTGCCAGCACCGGCACCGTGGGCTGACAGACCGAGATCACGTGCACATGCTCGCCGCAGTGGCGGAGGAACTCCTGCACGTACTCGACATAGTCGTCCAGATGGAACGGGCCCATCGCGGCGGGAACCATGCGGGCATCGGTCCAGTCGGTGATGAACACCTTGTGATCGTGCAGCAGGCTCTTGACGGTGTCGCGCAGCAGCGTGGAATGGTGGCCCGACAGCGGCGCCACCACCAGCACCGTCGGCTGCGACTTCATCGTGTCAAGCGCCCGCGGGTTGTCGGTGAAGCGCTTGAAACGCAGCAAGCGGCAGAACGGCTTGGTCAGCGCAACTTGCTCCTGCACGGCCACTTCGACGCCTTCGACCGTGGCTGCGGTGATGTTGAAGGGCGGCTTTTCGTATTCCTTGGCCAGGCGGTGCAGGAGGTCAAAACTGGCCGACACGCGCTCGGCCAGTGGTGTGTGCGCAAAGGGCGACAGAGGGTGGTCGTACAGCTTGGCACTGGCACTGGCGAACTCCGAAAAGGGCGACATCAGTGCACGTTGTGTCTCATAGATCTGGTACAGCATGGCGTCTCACTTTGTTGTTCAGGTCAGTCGGGCGGGTGGCGGATGATGCGCCGAAGCGACCGTGGCCATCCTTACGACAGCAATAAAAATTGCTGCAGTGCAGCAAATGTGCCACAGCATCGCCCTATGGTGTATGGGGAGCACTCTCTAGAAACGCCGGAATAAGGGGGTGCCAGCCGGGGAGTTCCGCCCCAGCAGTTTTCGGGCGGCCCAGGCGCGCCGGAGTTCTGGCCGCGGGCGCCAGCCGGAATCGTCGGCGGACGTGACCACCGCGGGCCCGCACCCGTGGAGCTGCCGGGCGAGCAGCTTCAGGCCGGCTGCATCACCTGGGCCAGTGCCTTGGTCACGGTGCCGATGTTGCCGCTGTTGACCGCAGCCACGCAGATGCGCCCCGAGTCCAAACCGTAGACACCGAACTCTTCCCGCAGCCGTTCCATCTGCGCCTTGGCCAGGCCGGAGTAGCTGAACATGCCCTTCTGGCTGGTGATGTAGTTCAGATCACCCTTCACGCCGGCGTTCTGCAGTTCGGCCACCAGGCGGCTGCGGGTGGTGCGGATGCGCTCACGCATGCCGGCCAGCTCTTCTTCCCACATCGCGCGCAGCTCGGGCGTTCCCAGCACCGTGGCCACCAGCTGGGCGCCGAAGGTGGGCGGGTTGCTGTAGTTGGTGCGGATCACGATCTTCAGCTGCGACAGCACGCGGCTGCACTCTTCAGCGCTGGCGCACACCACGCTGAGCGCACCGGCGCGCTCGCCGTACAGCGAGAAGTTCTTCGAGAACGAGGTCGAGACGAAGAACGTCATGTCCCTGGCCAGAAAACACTGCACGGCAGCGCCATCTTCGGCAATGCCCAGGCCGAAGCCCTGGTAGGCCATGTCCAGGAAAGGCACGAGGCCACGCGCCTCGCAGGCGCTGGCAACCTGCTCCCATTGCGCCGGGGTGATATCGCATCCGGTGGGGTTGTGACAGCAGGCATGCAGCACCACCACCGTGCCGGCCTTGGCCGCATTCAGCGCGGCCAGCATGTCGGCAAAGCGCACGCCGCGGCTCGGGGCGTCGTAGTACGGATAGCTGCCGACCTCGAACCCGGCATGGGTGAAGAGCGCACGGTGATTTTCCCAACTCGGGTCGCTGATCAGCACCGTCGCCTGCGGATTCAGGCGTTTCAGAAAGTCGGCGCCCACCTTGAGCCCGCCGGTGCCGCCCAGCGCCTGCACGGTAGCCACGCGGCCGCTTTTCACGGCCTCGCTGCCGGCACCAAACACGAGCTGCTGCACCGCCTTGTCGTAGGCCGCGATGCCGTCGATGGGCAGGTAGCCCTTTGGCTTGGAGGCCTCGAGCAGCTGCTTTTCAGCCGCCGCCACACAGCGCAACACAGGCAGCTTGCCTTCATCGTCGAAATACACGCCGACACCCAAGTTGACCTTGCCGGGCCGGGGGTCGCTGTTGAACTGCTCGTTCAGACCCAGGATCGGGTCGCGCGGTGCCATTTCGACAGCGGAAAAGAGGGAGGCGGACATGGAGGTTTTTCCTGAAGGCGCGAAGCTGATGGGTGGCTGGCAAAACGACGGCGCCGTGGCGTGTGGCCACACGAATGATGCGCGTGCGCTACCCTAATGGGTTGCCCGAGGCTTGCAGCCACGGGCCAGACACAGCGCCGCAATTCTAGCGGCGCAACTTCAGGTAAACCCCCATGTCTGCACTTGTCGAAGCCGCGAATGCTGATCGAATGGCGAAAGCCGATCCAACCGCCAGCGAAGGGAGCTTCGTCAGCTTCCCCGACTCACCGTTCCAGTTGTTTCAGCCCTATGCGCCGGCGGGCGACCAGCCGGCAGCCATCGCGCAACTGGTGGAGGGCATCAACGATGGCCTGACCTACCAGACGCTGCTGGGGGTGACCGGCTCGGGCAAGACCTTCACGATGGCCAACGTGATCGCGCGCACCGGCCGCCCGGCCATCGTGTTCGCGCCCAACAAGACTTTGGCCGCCCAGCTTTACAGCGAGTTCCGCGAGTTCTTTCCGCGCAACGCGGTGGAGTACTTCGTCAGCTACTACGACTACTACCAGCCCGAGGCCTACGTGCCGCAGCGCGACCTGTTCATCGAAAAAGACAGCGCCATCAACGAGCATATTGAACAGATGCGGCTGTCGGCCACCAAGAGCCTGCTCGAGAGGCGGGATGTGATCATCGTGGCGAGCGTCAGCGCCATCTACGGCATCGGCAACCCGGGCGACTATCACAAGATGGTGATGACGCTGCGCGTGGGTGACAAGATGAGCCAGCGTGACGTGATCGCGCAGCTCATCCGGATGCAGTACAAGCGCAACGAGATCGACTTCTCGCGCGGCGCTTTTCGGGTGCGCGGCGACACCATCGACGTCTTTCCCGCCGAGCACAGCGAGCTGGCGCTGCGCATCGAACTCTGCGACGACGAGGTCGAGACGCTGCAGCTGCTCGACCCGTTGACGGGGCGCGTGCGGCAGAAGATTCCTCGCTTCACGGTCTACCCCAGCAGCCACTACGT
>JBBQMM010000087.1:0-11885 GCA_038328935.1 Burkholderiales bacterium | reverse complement strand
TGAGCGCCTTCCTGTTTCCTGCCGCTGTGGCCGCGGTGATTGCTGCCATTCACTGCTTCGCCGGCGGGCGCGAGGTGGCCGGCCCGCTGCTGCGGCAGCACGCCCTGCCGCCAGTGGTGACGCTGACCCACTACTACTGTTGGCATCTGGTGACGATCACGCTGCTTGGTTTGGCTGCAGCCTTCGGGTATGCGTCAATGGCCCCGGATGCTCGGGTCCTTGCGGTGTTTGCAACTCTCGCAGCCGGGCTGTTTGCTCTTTGGGGGTTGGCGTTGGTGCTGTGGAAAGCGCAACGCCACCGCGACATGCCGCAGTGGATGCTGTTCGCTGTGCTGGCCGCCTGCGGCGCCGGTGCCCTTGCGGTTTGAAGACAGGAATCCCCATCGGGGCAATGACCCCGAAAGCCGCAGTTGACGTCATCGCGTGAGACCCGACTCATACAGGCCACCGGGCAACGATGAACACTCGAATGTCTTTGCGTTGGGTGCCGTGCCGCTCGACGGCCTCGATCTCCAGACCGTGGCGCTCGAACGCCGACCGCAGCTGCACCGCATTGAAGACCAGCACGTGGGGCGCCTTTCCGATGGCGCGCATCAGCGGCACGAGCAGGCGCGGAATGAGCGGATTCATCTCGGCCAGGCAGGGCGTCTTCGAGATGAAGAGCCCCCCTGGCTTCAGCGTGTGCAGGATCGCCTGCAGCGCAAGGTCCAGATCCGAGACGAGGTGCAACACGTTGAGTGCCAGCACTGCGTCGTGGCACGCCCCACCGGGCGCGGTGGTCTCGGCGTCGGCCACCCCGAACCGCAGCTGCGGCTGCGGTTGCAGCGCCAGCTTTTCGCGGGCAATGGCGATCATCTCGGCCGAAACGTCGGTGCCGAGCATCCGCCGTGTCGATGCCGCCAGCCTCAGCGCAGTGGTGCCCGTGCCGCAGCCGATCTCCAGCACCGAGTGTTCGGGCGACAGCAGGGCCTGCACGCGCCGCAAGGTGGCCTCGTATCCGGGCATGTCGGCGATCGGATCGGCGGCGTACTTGCGCGCCACCCGGTTCCAGAAACGAGCTTTGGAGGCCGCTGTCGCCGTGTCGGCCGGGGTCGTCGCGGGGCGGGAGATAAGGCGTGGATGCATCGGTGGTAAGGCAGAGCGAAGCTGCGCGCAAGGAAAAGATGCGCCATGCTATCCATGCGTGGCACGCCTGACATCGCCGAGAATTGCAGACCACTCATGCATCGGCGTATGGATCACCTCGACTGGAACCAACTCAAGGCCTTTCTCGAGACCGCAGAGACTGGCTCTTTGTCGGCGGCTGCGCGCAAGCTCGGCCTGACCCAGCCCACGCTGAGCAGGCAGGTGGCGGCTATCGAAAGTCAGCTTTCGGTGACGCTGTTCGAGCGCGTCGGCAAGGCCATGGTCCTGACGAGCACCGGGCTGGCCTTGCTGGACCATGCGCGCGTCATGGGGGCGGCTGCCGAGGACCTGCGAATGGCCGCCACCGGGCAGTCGCAGTCCGTCGATGGTGTGGTCTGCATCTCCGCCAGCGAAGCCGTGGCAGCCTACTTGCTGCCGGAAGTGCTGCTACGACTTCGTCAGCAGGCGCCGGGCATCGTCATCGACGTCGTCGCGTCGGACACGCTGAGCGATCTGCGGCGGCGTGAAGCCGACATCGCCATCCGCCATGTGCGGCCCGACCAGCCCGATCTCATCGGGCGCTGGATTCGCGAGGCCACCGCCAGCTTCTATGCGTCGAAGGCCTGGGTCGATCAGCACGGGCATCCGCGTACGCCCGAGGAGGCCGCGCGACACGGCTTCGTCGGCAGCGATCGATCGGGTCGCTACCTGGAGTACCTGCGCCAGCACGGACTGCCGCTCGAGACCGCCAACTTCGTTTGTTATGCGGAGAGCACCGGTTCGAACTGGTCGCTGGTGCGCCAGGGCTTGGGCATCGGCGCGATGATGGACGACATCGCGCGCCAAATGCCGGACGTGGTTCGCGTGCTCGATGAGGTGCCGCCGGTGCGCTTTCCGATCTGGCTCGTGACGCATCGCGAACTGCGCACTGCCAGGCGAATCCGGCTCGTGTTCGACATGCTCGCCGACGCGCTGGGGGCAGAGCCGCAGGCCGCGAGCGCTCTGGACAGCGGACGGTAGCAGCGAGTTGGGGCCACGCCTTCTGCATCAATGGCGAAACCGCTGCGTTGGCGCAAACCGGAGCTTGACTCAAGCCGCCACAGGCCCTCCATCAGGCACCCCGTTTTGCGGCAGGGGGCGCAGGCGCGCTGTACAGCGCGGCCGCGGCGCGCAGGCGCTCAGCCACGGCGGCCACAAGCGCCGGCGGCTCCAGCACCTGCACCTGGTCGCCCTGGCGCAACACGTCCATCAACAGTTCAGTGGCGTCCACGTAGGGCAAGCGCATTTCGTAGCTGCCATCGTCCCGCCAACGTCCTTCGGCCTGCGGGTGCCATTCTTCACAGCTGGCCCATTGCGCGGCCTGGGCATTGAACAGCAGCACGGCCCACTGGCTGGTGCCGCCGGCATAGATACCGTAGCCGGCGTCCATCCGGGCCTGCACGCTGCGCAGCGGCACGTCCTGGCAGCGCTGGCTCAGCACCTGGGCGTCCTGCATCGCATCCAGCGCGAAGCGACGCAGACCCGCGGCGCGATGGCACCAGGCATCCAGGTACCAGGTGTTGCGGTAGTGCACCAGACGTTGTGGCGACACGTCGCGCTCACTCACCTCGCCCCGCCCCCGCGTCAGGTAACGCAGGTGCAGGCGCTGGCGCGAAAACAACGCCGAGCTGACACGCTCGAAGTGGCGGCTGGGCACGGGTCGGCGCAAGGCAGTGACGATGCGCACCCGCTTCATCACCTGAGCCGCTTCTGCGGCGCCCTGCCCGTTGCCCAGCAGCAGCTGGATGCGGTCCAGCAGCGGTTGCAGATGGCGGCTGAGCAGGCCGCCGGTGTCGAGGCCGGCCAGCACCTGCTGTGCGGTCAGCAGCGCGTACAACTCCGATTCGTCAAACCACAGCCCCGGCAGTTCGTGACGCGACTGTCCGTCATAGCCCTTGCCGAAGCGATAGCCGCCCAGCAAGGCGTCGTACTTGATCGGTGCCCCCATGCGGCTGCGCAGGAATTCGAGATCGCGCTTGAGCGTGGCCGGCGACACCTGCAGTTCGGCCAGCAGCAGCTTGAAACTGACGTGGCCGTGCTGGCGTATCAGGGCTTCGATGCGGTACAGGCGTGCAGTGTTCCCAGCGGCCATGTTGCAGCCCTGCGCCTGCCCGTCAGATGACGGCTTCGATGAGGAAGGGGCCGCGCCTCGTCAACGCACCGGCCAGCAGGTCATTGAAGCGCTCGGCGGTATCGGCGCGCGCGGCCTCCACGCCCTGCCCTTGCGCCAGCTTCACCCAGTCCAGTGCCGGCTCGTCGAAGTCGAACATGCGCCTGGCGTTGACGCCCGGGGCGCCAGCGCCGACGGCCAGGTACTCGCCATGCAGGATGGCGTAGCGGCGGTTGCTGTAGATGATGGTCACGATGTCCAGCTTTTCTCGCGCCTGCGTCCACAGCGCCTGCAGGGTGTACATCGCACTGCCATCGGCTTGCAGCGTCACCACCTTGCGCCCCGGCGCGGCCAGTGCGGCGCCGGTGGCGAGCGGCAGGCCGCAGCCGATGGCGCCGCCGGTGATCTGCAGATAGTCGTGCGGCGCGGCATGCCAGCTCAGCGCGAAGAAATCGCGCCCCGAGCTGACACTTTCGTCGCAGACGATGGCCTGCTCGGGCAACTGCGCCACCACGCTGCGGGCCACCGCATCGGCGGTCAATGCCCCCTGCGGCAACGGCAGCAGCTTGCGCTGGGCCAGCCAGGCCGCCGGCGCCGGGCCCGTGCCAGCGCCCACGGCGTCGGCCAGCAGGCGCAGCGCCTGCAGTTCGTCTTCTCCGGGGTGCGCAGCCACCAGCACGCGGCAGTCGGGCGGCAGCATGCTGCTGGGCTTGCCCGGATAGCCAAAAAACCCCACCGGTGCCTTGGCGCCCAGCAGCACCATGCCGTGCAGTGGTTTGAGCAAGGCCAGCGCCTTGTCCACCACGTAGGGCACACGGTCCAGCATCACACGGCCCAGGCCGCGCTGTACGCGGCCGTTGGCTTGCTGCGCCAGCAGTTGCACGCCGGTGGCTTGCGCAATGCGGGCGGCCAGCAGCAGGCCTTCGTCGCGAAGCGCGTGGCCGGCCAACAGCAAGCAGGTGTGCTGGCCCTGGCGCAAGGCCAGTCGCACGGCCGCCGCCGTGTCGGCGTCGGTTTGCACCGCGGGGGCCCGTGGCAGCGCGCGGGCGCGCGGCGCCGGGGGCGCGGCCTGCGCGGCGCTCCAGGCGTGGTCGGCCGGCAGGATGAGCGTGGCCACGCCACCGGGCGGCTGCAGCGCTTCGTGCACGGCCTGCTGAGCCAGCATGCCCAGTGACTCGGGTGCGGTGCTGCGGCCGACCCAGCGCGACATCGGGCGCGCCAGGCTTTCGATGTCGGAGGTGAGCGGCGCGTCAGCGTCCAGGTGCCAGGTGGCGTGGTCGCCCACCACGTTGACGATGGGCGTGTTGGCGCGCCTGGCGTTGTGCAAGTTGGCCAGGCCGTTGGCCAGGCCGGGGCCGGTGTGCAGCAGCGTGCAGGCGGGTTTGTCGGCCATGCGGGCGTAGCCGTCTGCGGCACCGGTGACCACGCCTTCGAACAGGCCCAGCACACAGCGCATGCGCGGCTGGCGGTCCAGCGCAGCCACGAAGTGCATCTCGCTGGTGCCCGGGTTGGCCAGGCACAGCTCCACGCCCTCGGCGAGCAGCGTTTCACACAAGAGGTCGGCGCCGGTGCGGGCGGGATGGGGGATGTTTTCCGGCATGCAGCGATTGAACCACGCGAGGCCGGCGGCCACAGGCAGCGGCCGGGGTCGATGCTGCAGGGGTAGCGCTTCAGGGGTAGTGCTTCAGGGGTAGTGCTGCAGGGGTAGTGCTGCAGGGGTAGTGCTGCAGAGGTAGTGCTGCAGAGGTAGCTGCAGAGGTACAGCTTCAGGGGCCAAGCACCGTCTGCACCGAGTTTCATGATGCGGGGCAACGCCGCGGATCATGGAGCACTTCCACGTTAAGCTGGCCTGGATGCGACTGCGTGATGCGCTCGAACTCTTGCTCCTGAGCCTGCTGTGGGGCGCTGCCTACCTCTTCATGCGCGCCGCCGTGCCCGCCTTCGGCCCGGCGGCGATGGTTGCGGTGCGCCTGGCCATTGCCGCGCTGGTGTTGCTGCCGCTGCTGGCCTGGCGCGGTGGGCTGCACGGCATGTGGTCCAACCCCCGGCCCCTGCTGGTGCAGGCGGTTGCCTACACGGCCCTGCCCTTCTTGCTGCTGGCTTACGCCGCACAACACCTGACGGCCGGCATGCTGGCGGTGTTGAGTGCCACCGCGCCGCTGTTTGCTGCGCTGCTGGCGCACGTCACTCAGGCCGAGCGCCTGGGCCGCTGGCGCCTGCTGGGCCTGCTGATCGGCTTTGCCGGTGTGGGTGTGCTGACCTGGGGCAGCGCCTCTTTCAAGTCCGCTAACGGTCTGCTGGCGGTGGCGGCCATGCTGGCGGGTTCGCTGATCTGGACGCTGGGAGCCAACTACACGCGCAAGCATCTGGCCGGCATGGACACCATGGCGTTGACGGCCGGTGGTCTGGCGCTGGCCGCAGCGGCACTGGCGCCGCTGGCCTGGGCCACGTGGCCGGCCACGCTACCCGGCCCGCGCGCCTGGGCTGAGGTCGCCTTCCTGGGCGTCGCGAGCTCGGCCATGGGCTTCTTGCTGTACTACCGGCTGCTGCGCCGCATCGGCACCGTGGGCGCCATTTCAGTCACCTTCCTGAGCCCGTTGGTGGCCGGTCTGTCGGGCGCGCTGTACCTGGGCGAAGCCATCACGCTGCAGATGCTGCTGGGAGCTGCCGTGGTGCTGGCCGGCACCGCACTGGGACTGGGGCTGTGGCCGCGGCGCGTGACGCGTGCAGTGGCTGCCACCGAAGCCCCTACCGGTTAGACACCGCTCAGAGCGCGGTCGATATCCCACAGGATGTCATCAATGTGCTCGATGCCCACCGACATGCGCACCATGTCGGGCAGCACGCCGGCAGCCTTTTGTTGATCGGCATCCAGCTGCCGGTGCGTCGTGGACGCCGGGTGAATGATGAGCGTGCGCGTATCGCCGATGTTGGCCACATGGCTCATGAACTGAGCCGATTCGATGAAACGCACACCGGCCTGGACGCTGCCGTTCACACCGCCGTTCACACCGAACGCCAACAGGCCTGAAGCACCGGGCGCGCCGTCAACCGACCGCATCTGCCGGGCCACGAGACCGTATTGCGGATGGTCGGCCAGCCCAGGGTAGTTGACCCAGCTCACGCGCTTGTCCTGCTTCAGGAACTGCGCCACCTGACGCGCATTGGTGCAATGCCGCTCCATGCGCACATGCAGGCTTTCAATGCCTTGCAGGATCTGCCAGGCCGACGTGGGCGCCAGCGTGGAGCCGTAGACGCGCAGCGTTTCCATGCGCGCGCGCATGGTGAAGGCGAAGTCGCCAAAGGTCTCGAAGAACTTCACGCCGTGGTAGCCGGGCGAGGGCTCCGTCATGCCCGGGAACTTGCCGTTGCCCCAGGGGAACTTGCCACTCTCCACCAGCACGCCGGCCAGCGTGGTGCCATGGCCGCCCAGGTACTTGGTGGCTGAATGCACCACGATGTCGGCGCCCAGCCCCAGCGGGTTGCACAAGAAGGGTGACGGCACCGTGTTGTCGACGATCAACGGCACGCCGTGCGCATGCGCGACGTCGGCCACCGCAGCGATGTCGAGCACAGCCAGGCTGGGGTTGCCCAGGCTTTCGGCAAACACCGCGCGCGTGTTGGGGCGCATCGCCGCCGCGAAAGCATCGGGGTCGGCCGCATCGACAAACGTGGTTTCGATGCCGAAGCGTTTCAGATTCACGGCCAGCAGCGTGACGCTGCCGCCATACAGTGCCCCCGCTGCGACGACGTGGTCGCCCTGCCGCAGCAGCGTCATCAGCGCCATCGTTTCAGCGGCCATGCCGCTGGCCGACGCGATGCCCGCACGCCCGCCTTCGAGCGCAGCAACGCGCTCCTCCAGCGCCGCCACGGTGGGGTTGGACAGCCGCGAGTAGACGTTGCCGAAGGTCTGCAGATTGAACAGGCTGGCCGCGTGGTCTGCGCTGTCGAACACATAACTCGTGGTCTGGTAGATGGGCAGCGCACGTGAACCGGTGGCGCTGTCGGGCACCTGGCCGGCGTGGATGGCCAGGGTCTCGGGCTTGAAGACATGGTCGGTCATGGTGGGAGCCTGTCAACGCGAATGAGCGGGTCGCCTGGCCGACACGATGCCGGTGTTCACGCCCACCCATTTCAGGCCGCCGAAAAGCCGCCCGTGCTCGATCTTCACGCAGCGGTCCATCACCGAATCCAGCCCGGCGTCACGTGCCAGGCGGTCGGCTTCCAGGTTGACGACGCCGATCTGCTGCCACAAACACGTGGCACCGATAGCCACTGCCTGCTGCGCAATGGGCAGCACGTCTTCGGTGCGGCGGAAGACGTCGACCATGTCGACGCGAAACGGTATTTCGGCCAGGTCTGCGTAACACCGTTCACCCAGAATGCCGGCTTCGGTGTTGGCATAGCGTGGGTTCACCGGCACGATGCGGTAGCCATGCTCCTGCATGTATTTGGCGGCAAAGAAACTGGGGCGGTGCCATTCGGCCGACAGGCCCACCACTGCGATGCAGCGAGCCTGCTGCAGGATCTTTTGCAGTTGTTTGATCGAGTTCACACGTGCTCCCTGTGGACCTCGGTCAGGCCGGCGCAGCGGCGGCCAGCGGGGACTTGCGGTTCTTCTTCATCGTCTGTCTCCGTGGCGTGATTCAGGGTGGGCGGTGTTGCCGCAATCTGTGAATCTAGTTGGTTTCAAGCTGCTGACGCACCGCACGGATCACCGCCTCGGGTTGATCCCGATGGGGCGAGTGGCCGCAGTCCGCAATCTCCAGCAGCCGCGTCTGCGGCACGCGGCGCGCAATGCCGCGTATCTGCTCCAGCGTGCCGTATTCGTCGTCCAGGCCCTGCATCGCCAGCAGCGGGCAGCTGATGGTGCGGATCTCTTCTTCAATGGACCACTGGCGAAAAGGCGGATGCAGCCAGATGTCGTTCCAGCCGCGAAAGGCCGAGTCCGGGTCGTCGTGATGGCGCGCCAGCCGGGCCTTCAGATCGGTGTCGCGGTAGGCGTCTCTGGCCTTCTCGATGCTGGTGATGGACAGCTCCTCGACCAGGATGTGCGGCGCCATCACGATCGCGCCGCTCAGCTGCCGGGGCCAGCGCGCGGCATACAGCAGGGCGATGGAGCCGCCGTCGCTGTGGCCGAAGAGCCAGGGCCTTTCGCGCAGCACGTCCAGGCCCAGGGCTTCGAACAGCGCCGGAAGCACTTCGTGGGCCTGTCGATGCATGAAGTCGAGCTCCCAGGTCTCCTGCGGCGCCTTTGGCGTCGAGCGGCCATAGCCGGGGCGCGAATAGACCAGGCCGCGAGCGTTGACCTCGTCGCACAGGCGCTGCGGGAAGTCGCGCCACATCGACACCGAACCCAGGCCCTCGTGCAGGAAGACCAGCAGCGGCCGGCCGGCACGCTCGCGGCCGATCCAGGCGTGCTCGATGCGCACGCGGCGTTCGCGCCAGGTGATGTCGACGAGCTCGGTTTTCATGTTGAACTGCGGGGCGCTCGGCTCACCGCCGGCCCGATGGCGCTCAGCGGTGAAGGGGCCTCGTGCCGACGGGAACGCCCCATGGTTTGCAACCCTGGAAGCAGATTGCGCTGCGTACACATATGCATTATTGTGCCTGTCACGAAGAGGGAAGCGATCTCATTCATGTCAAGCACGATATTGCATGCCACTGGGCTTACACCAGACGCAGTGGTCGCGTCCGGTTCTGCGGCCGAGGTTGGCGGCGACGAGAAGCACCCGTTCCTGGTCGGCCTGGGCGAGCGGGTGCGCGCCTTGCGCTCGCGCCAGGGCATGACGCGCAGAGCCATGGCGACGGCCGCAGACGTTTCCGAGCGCCACCTGGCCAACCTGGAATACGGCACCGGCAACGCCAGCATCCTGGTGCTGATGCAGGTGGCGGGCGCCTTGCAATGCAGTCTGGCCGAGTTGCTGGGCGACATCACCACCTCCAGCCCCGAATGGTCGTTGATACGGGAACTGCTGGCGCGGCGCGACGAAGCCACGCTGCGCCGAGTGCGTGTGGTGGTGGGCGAACTGCTGGGCACTGGCGGCGCCAGCAGCAGCCGCGGCCCCTGTGACCTGCCGCGGCGCAGCACGCGTGTGGCTTTGGTGGGCTTGCGCGGTGCTGGCAAGTCGACACTGGGCCAGATGCTGGCCGACGACCTGGACTGTCCGTTCGTGGAACTCAGCCGCGAGATCGAAAAGTTTGCCGGCTGCAGCATCGGCGAAATCCAGGCGCTGTACGGGCAGAACGCCTACCGCCGCTACGAACGCCGGGCACTGGAAGAGGCGATCCGGATCTACCCTGAAGCCGTCATCGCCACCCCCGGCGGCATCGTCAGTGACGCCGGCACTTTCAACCAGTTGCTCAGCCACTGCACCACGGTGTGGCTGCAGGCCGACCCCGAAGACCACATGAAACGGGTGGCGGCCCAAGGCGACTTGCGGCCGATGGCCGCCAGCCGCGAGGCAATGGCCGATCTAAAAGGCATCCTCGCCGGCCGTGCGGCCTTTTACTCGAAGGCAGAGTTCAGGCTGAACACCAGCGCCCAGGCGCTGGAGTCCACCTTCGCGGCGCTGCGCTCGGTGGTGCGCGAGGCTTTGCAGCTGTCAGCTTGAGGGGACATGCACAATGTTGCTCAATTGTTCTTGATCTGCATAAAAGAAGCAATATGATGCTTATCAGCGATCGTTCAGTAAACGCAGCATCTTGCGCCCACCTCCAGGAGCGACCGTCATGAGCAGCAGCCCCCGCGTCGACTACCGCACCAGCCCCGAGCGGTACCGCCACTGGAAGCTGAAGTTCGAGGGCCCGGTGGCCACGCTGGTGGCCGACTTCGACGAAAACGCCGGCCTGCGCCCAGGCTACAAGCTCAAACTCAACAGCTACGACCTGGGGGTGGACATCGAGCTGAACGACGCCGTGCAGCGCATCCGCTTCGAGCACCCCGAGGTGCGCACGGTGGTGCTCACCAGCGCCAAGGAAAAAGTCTTCTGCTCAGGCGCCAACATCTTCATGCTGGGCGTTTCGAGCCACGCCTGGAAAGTGAACTTCTGCAAGTTCACCAATGAAACCCGCAACGGGCTGGAAGACAGCAGCGCGCACAGCGGCCTGAAGTTCCTGGCCGCTGTGAACGGCGCCTGTGCCGGCGGCGGATATGAGCTGGCGCTGGCCTGTGACGAGATCATCCTGGTGGACGACCGCAGCAGCGCCGTCAGCCTGCCCGAAGTGCCGCTGCTCGGCGTCTTGCCTGGCACCGGCGGCCTGACCCGCGTCACCGACAAGAGAAAAGTGCGCCACGACCTGGCCGACCTCTTCTGCACCAGCGTCGAGGGCGTGCGCGGACAGCGCGCCAAAGATTGGCGGCTGGTGGATGAGATCGCCAAACCGGGGCGGTTTGCCGCCGCGGTTCAGGAACGTGCACTGCAGTTGGCCGCTGCCAGCGACCGCCCCGCCAACGGCAAGGGCGTGCCGCTGACGCCGCTGCAGCGCACCGATGAAGACAACGCGCTGCGCTATGAATTCGTCACGGTCGAGATCGACCGCGCCAGGCGCACGGCCGTGTTTACCGTCAAGGCGCCGTCATCGGCCACAGCAGGTACACAGCCCACCGACGTGGCCGGCATCGAGGCCGCCGGCGCCGCCTGGTACCCGCTGCAGATGGCGCGCGAACTCGAAGACGCCATCCTGAGCATGCGCACCAACGAGCTCGACATCGGCACCTGGCTGATGAAGACCGAAGGCGACGCTGCTGCCGTGCTGGCGATGGACGCCACGCTGCTGGCGCACCAGCACCACTGGCTGGTGCGTGAGACCACCGGCTTGCTGCGCCGCACCTTCAGCCGCATCGACCTGTCGTCGCGCAGCCTGTTTGCGTTGATCGAGCCCGGCTCCTGCTTCGCTGGCACGTTCCTGGAGCTGGCGCTGGCCTGCGACCGCAGCTACCACCTGGCGCTGCCCGACGACCCGGCCAGGGCGCCCAGGATCACGGTAGGCGAAACCAACTTCGGTCTGTACCCGATGTGCACCGGCCAGAGCCGCCTGCAGCGCCGCTTCCACGACGAAGCGCCCGCTATGCAAGCCGTGCTTGCGGTGGCGGCAAACGCCCAGTCGGGCGTGGCCGGCGTGGCGCTGGACGCCGATGCGGCCATTGCCCTGGGCCTCGTCACCAGCAACCCCGACGACATCGACTGGGCCGATGAAACACGCATCGCCATCGAAGAGCGCGTGGCCATGAGCCCCGATGCACTGACCGGCCTGGAAGCCAATCTGCGCTTCAATGGTCCCGAGAACATGATCACCCGGGTCTTCGGTCGCCTGACGGCGTGGCAGAACTGGATATTTCAGCGCCCCAACGCGGTGGGCGAAAAGGGCGCCCTCAAGGTCTACGGCAAAGGCGACAAGGCAGCCTTCGACTGGAACCGGGTTTGACGCGGTGCTCCGTTTCCGTTGCCGGGCGCTTTTCCCTGCGGTGCCGGGTATTCCTCCCTCTCCCTTGCAGGGAGAGGGCTGGGGTGAGGGTGAATGCGAGCCGTACCCGGAACCCCGCCGATCCCCGACGCAGGACCTGCCAGAAACCGTCCGCAGACCCTGCGTCGGGAATCGGCGGGGTTCC
>JBBQMM010000086.1:0-11935 GCA_038328935.1 Burkholderiales bacterium | reverse complement strand
CGTGCTGGACGCCGTGCGCGACGAAAGCAGCAAGGACGCTGCCGTGCGCCTGGTGTTTGAACCGAAGAGCCGCGCCGTGGAGCAGGCCGAACTGATCACCGCGCTGCTGGCGCACACCAGCCTCGAAACCAGCGTGTCCATGAACCTGACGATGGTGGGCAGCGACGGCCGCCCGGTCGCCAAGAGCCTGCGCAAGATGCTCACCGAGTGGATCGAATTCCGGCTCGCCACGGTGGCGCGCCGCACGCAGCACCGGCTGCAGAAGGTGCTGGACCGCATCCATGTGCTGGAAGGCCGGCTGCTGGTGCTGCTGAACATCGACGAGGTGATCCGCACCATCCGCAACGCCGATGAGCCCAAGCCCGATCTGATGGCGCGTTTCAAGCTCAGTGACCGACAGGCCGAGGACATCCTTGAAATCCGCCTGCGCCAACTGGCGCGGCTGGAAAACATCCGCATCGAGCAGGAACTGAAAGAGCTGCGCGGTGAACAAGGCAAGCTGGAAGACATCCTGGGCAACCCCGGTTCACTGAAGCGCACGGTCATCAAGGAAATAGAGGCCGACGCCAAGGCGCATGGCGACGACCGCCGCACGCTGGTGCAGGAAGAGAAGAAGTCGGTGGCCGAGATCAAGGTGGTGGACGAGGCGGTGACGCTGGTGGTCAGCACCAAAGGCTGGGTGCGGGCGTTGAAGGGCCACGAGATCGACCCCGCCACGCTGGCCTTCAAGGCCGGCGACACGCTGTACGGCACCTTCCCCTGCCGCAGCGTGGACACGCTGCTGGTGTGGGGCACCGAAGGCAAGGGCAGTGGCCGCGTCTACAGCGTGCCCGCGGCGGTGTTGCCGGGTGGCCGCGGCGATGGTGTGCCGATCACGACGCTGATCGAGCTGGAAACCGGCACCCAGGTGGCGCACTTCTGGGCCGGCGGTTCCGACACCACGCTGCTGCTGGCCAACACGGCCGGCTACGGCTTGTTGGCCAAGGCGGCCGACATGGTGGGTCGCAACAAGGGCGGCAAGAGTTTCCTGACGCTGGATGCAGGCGCGCGCGTGCTGCCGCCGGTACCGCTGTCGGCCCGCCACAAGCAGGTGGCCTGCCTGGCGCTGGATTCGCGCCTGCTGGTGTTTCAGCTCGACGAGCTGAAACTGCAAAGCGCGGGCGGCAAGGGCCTGACGCTGATGGACGTCGATGCCCAGGCGCCGCTGGTGTCGGTGGCCACCTTTGCCGACGTGCTGCGTGTGCTGGGCAGCGGCCGCGGTGGCAAGGCCAAGGACGAGTTGCTCAGGGGCGTGGCGCTGGCCGAGCATGTGGGCAAGCGCGCGCGCAAGGGCCGCGCGCTGCAAGCCATCAAGGCCACGCGGGTGCTGGCTGCTTGACGACCAGGGGCTGCAGGCTGACCGACCCAGTTCGCGCACGTGAAATCCGCGCGTGAAATCGCGCTCGGAGCCTTCGTCTGGCGTGGAGGTCTTTCCGGACCTTCACGTCCCGACTCAGCGAAGTGGCTGCTGCTGGCTTATGGGGCGATTGCCGGGGCCGGCGAATTCGTTGATCACGGCGCTCCAACGATAAGGGCCGCCCGAGGCGCAGTACATCGTGCCATTGATGGTGCTGCCGTTGATGGTGCCCATGTAATGGCAGTCGTTGCCGTCGGAGGTGCGGGTGCGTGCGATGCTGACGACGTTGCCGCTGCGAATGTAGTAGCCATCGGCAGTGACTTGAGCGTCGCCCTGGCGCAGGCCGATCTTGAAGTCGCCGGTGCTGGCCTTCAGTTGCCACTGGCCGCGCCACTCGCCACGCTGGCCTTCGGTGACGGTCCAGTATTCGGCGTGCGCCGGGGCCGAGGCCAGCGCCAGCAGCGCGGCGATGGTCAACAGGGGGCGGTATCTCATTAGCAGTCTCCTTCAGACAGAGCCCCACGCCCACCGTTGGGCGCGCTGGCTGTAGTCAACAACGTTCGTCGGCACCAAAGCGCCGACGGCCGGTCAACGCGCGCGCAGCGCCGGCCAGGCCAGCACGGCCAGCACCACAAACAGCGCCAGGCTGTAGAACTCGTAGGGCACGCCGAGCAGGTTGACCTTCGCATCGGCACAACTGGCGAACACGCCGAAGACCTCGGGCCACCAGCCGTCGAGCCCCGCGCCGCTGATGATGCGGTCGGCCAGCGTCAGCTTGCACGAGGCGCTGGCGGCGGCCACGAAGTGCTGCCACAGCGCAGCGGCGACACCGCCCGCGGCCAGCAGCACGACGCCCAGCGCAGCCGCGCGCCGCAGACCGCCACGCGTGGCAGCGCCGACCAGTGCGAGCGCCGCGATGAGCAAGAAGACGATGCGTTGCAGGATGCACCAGGGGCAGGGCAGCATGCCCCATCGATGCTGCGTGAAAAGGGCGGCGGCAACAGCCGCCAGACCGATCAAAGCCACCATCAACAGCCGAGCCGATGGCCGCTGCCAGGCAGGAGTGCTGACGTACCGGCTCAAGCGACCTCGGCGATCAGTTCGATTTCAACGCAGGCACCCATCGGCAGCTGCGCCACGCCAAAGGCGCTGCGCGCATGGGCGCCGACCTCGGGCCCGAAGACCTGCATCAGCAATTCGCTGCAGCCGTTGGTCACCAGGTGGTGCTCGGTGTAGCTTGCGCTGCTGTTGACCAGGCTCAACACCTTGACGATGCGTGTCACCTGGGCCAGGTCGCCCACGGCCGCCTGCAGCGTGCCCATCAGGTCGATCGCGACGGCGCGTGCGGCCGGCTTGGCTTCATCGGTGGTCATCGTCGAGCCCAGTTGACCGACCCAGGTTTTGCCGTCCTTCTTCGCAATGTGGCCTGAGATAAAAACCAGCTTTCCGGTGCGCACGAAGGGCACGTAGGCCGCGGCCGGCGTGGCCACCGCGGGCAGGCTGATGCCCAGTGATTGCAGGCGTTCGGCGACGGTCATGGGGGCATCCTTCAGGGGGTGGCAGTAACGCTTCCAAGCCCTCCACAGGGGGCCTGAAGCCAGGGCAGGGGCATCCTACACTGCCCCGTCATGAGGCAACCCCCATGGCCAGCAGTGGCGCCGGCGCAGCGCTGGTCAGGCACGGCGCTGGCCGTGCTGGCGGGCACGGCAGCGCAGCTGCAGCAACCGCAGTTGTGGCCGCCCGGCGCGGTGCTGGCGCTGGCCTTGGTGGCTGCGGCGATGTTGGCGGCGGTCTGGCGCTGGCGCCGCGGTTGGGCCGGCTGGAGCCTCGTGATGCTGGCCACCGCAGCGCTGGCCTTTGCGCTGACGGCGGCGCGGGCGCAGCTGCGGCTTGACGATGCGTTGCCGGCTGCGCTGGAGGGGCGGGACCTGGTGCTCACCGGCCAGGTGGCTTCGCTGCCGCGCGAAACCATAGCCGGCACGCGCTTCGTCTTTGCAGTGGACAGCGCACTGCTGAACGGGCAACCGGTGCAGGTGCCGTCGCTGGTGTCGCTGGGCTGGTACCGCGGCATGGACGAAGACGCATTGCTCGGCGGCCCGCCGCAGACCGTGCAGGCTGGCCAGCGCTGGCGCCTGACGGTGCGGCTGCGCCAGCCGCACGGCACACTGAACCCGCACGGCTTCGATCTGGAGCTGTGGCTGTTTGAACAAGGCATCCGCGCCGGCGGCACGGTGCGCGCCACCCCGACTGCGCGTGCAGACCTGTTGCCCGAAGACGGCAGCGCGCCGGTGCAGCGCCTGCGCCAACGCTGGCGCGACGCCATTGCGCTGCGCGTGGCCGACCCGGCCGCAGCCGGTGTGCTGGCGGCGCTGGCCGTGGGCGACCAGGCGGCCATCGAGCGCGCCGATTGGGACGTCTTCCGCGCCACGGGGGTGGCCCACCTGATGAGCATCTCGGGCTTGCACGTCACCATGTTCGCGTGGCTGGCGGCGGCCTGTGTGGGGGCCCTGTGGCGCCTGCACCCGCGAGCGCCGCTGTGGCTGCCGGTGCCGCAGGCGGCGCGCTGGGGCGGCTTGCTGGCGGCAGCGGCTTATGCCGCGGTGGCTGGCTGGGGAGTGCCCGCTCAGCGCACGGTGTGGATGCTGGCCGCCGTGGTGCTGGTGCGCGCTTGCGGACTGCGCTGGCCGCTGGGGGCCGTGTTGCTGGCGGCGGCGGTGGTGGTGGCGCTGCTCGACCCCTGGGCGCTGCTGCAGCCGGGGTTCTGGTTGTCGTTCATGGCCGTTGGGTTGCTGGCGTCGTCTGAACCGGTGCAGCGCGCGGCCATCGCTGCCTGGGCAGAGCGCCCGCTGCTCACGCCCGTGCAGCGTGTGCGTCAGGCACTGGCGCAAGGCCTGCGCACGCAGGCGGTGGCCACCGTGGGCCTGGCGCCGCTGTCGATGCTGTTCTTTCAGCAGTTGTCGGTGGTGGGGTTTGCGGCCAATCTGGTGGCCATACCGGTGGTCACGCTGCTCGTCACGCCGCTGGCGCTGCTGGGGTTGCTGCTGCCGCCCTTGTGGGACGTGGCTGCGTGGCTGGTGCAGGTGTTGATGCTGCTGCTGCAGTTCTTGTCGGCGCTGCCGGGCGCGGTTTGGACGGCCGCCGCAGCGCCGGGCTGGGCCGTGGCCTGCGGCCTGCTGGCGGCGGCGCTGGCCATTGCGCCGCTGCCCTGGCGCTTGCGCTGGCTGGCGCTGCCGCTGATGCTGCCGCTGCTGGCGCCGCCGGTGGCCAGGCCTCCTGAAGGGCAGTTCGAACTGGTGGCGGCCGACGTCGGGCAGGGCACGGCGGTGCTGGTGCGCACGCGCCACCACCTGCTGCTGTACGACGCCGGGCCGCAGTATTCACGCGACAGCGACGCCGGTGTGCGCGTGCTGCTGCCGCTGCTGCGCGCGCGTGGCGAGCACGAGCTGCACCTGTTGATGCTGAGCCACCGCGATGCCGACCACGTGGGTGGTGCCGCGGCGCTGCTGGCAGCCCTGCCGGTGCGCGCGCTGTCCAGTTCGCTGGAGTCGGGCCACGCGTTGCTCGCGCAGGCCGCCAGCAAGAGCGTGCCGCACCAGCCCTGCCAGGCCGGTCAGCACTGGCAGTTGGACGGTGTGCAGTTCGACGTGCTGCACCCGCAGCCCGGCGACCTGGCGCTGGGCGAAAGCCGCAGCCTGAAGCCCAATGCGCTGAGCTGCGTGCTGCGGGTGCGGGCTGCCGCGCAGGCTGGAGTGCGGGGTGGAGCGCAGGCTGGAGCGGAGCCGCGCAGCGTGCTGCTGACCGGCGACATCGAAGCGGCGCAGGAAGCGGCGCTGGTGGCCGCCCACGCGGGCACCACGGCGCTGCGCAGCCAGCTGCTGCTGGTGCCGCATCACGGCAGCCGCACGTCATCGACGGCCGCGTTCCTGGACGCCGTGCAGCCGCGGCTGGCCGTGGTGCAGGCCGCCTACCGCAGCCGCTTCGGCCATCCCGCACCCGACGTGGTGGCGCGTTACGAGGCGCGTGGCATCACGCTGATGCGCAGCGACCGCTGCGGTGCGCTCAGCTGGTCGTCGTCGGCTGAAAGCAGTGCTTGGCAATGTGAGCGCGAGGCGCACCGCCGCTACTGGCATCATCCAGACGGCTACCGGGTGCCGACCCGGCTGCTGCCTTGAGCCAGCACGGTCTGCCGCCCGGGATTCCAGCGGGTGGCCCGGCGCTTGCAAGGGCATGGGGCCAGCGACATTACCGATTGCTGACCAGACGTCCAGGAGCCCGCCTTGTCCATCCACGTTGCGCTGAACCACGTCACCCACTACCGCTACGACCGGCCGGTGCAGTTGTCGCCGCAGGTGGTGCGCCTGCGCCCGGCGCCGCACAGCCGCTCGCGCATCCTGAGCTACTCGTTGCAGGTGGAGCCGGCCCAGCACTTCATCAACTGGCAGCAAGACCCCTTTGCCAACCATCTGGCGCGGCTGGTGTTCCCTGAAAAGACCACCGAGTTCAAGGTCACGGTGGACCTGGTGGTGGAGATGGCGGTGTTCAACCCCTTCGACTTCTTTCTGGAGCCGCAGGCCGAGCACATCCCTTTTGACTACACACCCGAAGAGGCCCACGACCTGGCGCCCTACCTGGCGAAGTTGCCGTTGACACCCCGCTTGAAGGCTTTCGTCGACAGCGTGCCGCGCGAGAAGACGGCCACCATCAACTTTCTGGTGGCGCTGAACCAGCGCGTGCAACACGACATCAGCTACCTGGTGCGCATGGAGCCGGGTGTGCAGACGCCCGAATTCACGCTCACGCAGGGCAGCGGCTCCTGCCGCGACAGCGGCTGGCTGCTGGTGCAGTTGCTGCGCCACCTGGGGCTGGCGGCGCGCTTCGTGTCGGGCTACCTGATCCAGCTCAAGTCGGACGTGAAATCGCTCGACGGCCCCAGCGGCACCGAGACCGATTTCACCGACCTGCACGCCTGGTGCGAGGTCTACCTGCCCGGCGCTGGCTGGGTCGGGCTGGACCCCACCAGCGGCCTGCTGGCAGGCGAGGGTCACATACCCGTGGCCTGCACGCCCGAGCCCAGCACCGCGGCTCCTGTCAGCGGGGCCGTGGACGAGTGCCAGGTAACTTTCGAGCACCACATGCAGATCACGCGCATCGTGGAATCACCCCGCGTCACGCTGCCCTACAGCGACGCCCAGTGGCAGGCCATCCAGGCCGTGGGCGCACAGGTCGATGCCCAGCTGCAGGCCGACGACGTGCGCCTGACGATGGGTGGCGAGCCCACGTTCGTGGCCATCGACGACCGCGACGGCGCCGAGTGGAACACCGAAGCACTCGGCCCCACCAAGCGCGGCCTGGCGACTGCGCTGGTGCACCGTTTGCGGGACCGCTATGGTGCCGGTGGCTTCCTGCACTTCGGCCAGGGCAAGTGGTACCCGGGCGAGCAACTGCCGCGCTGGGCGCTGACCATCGCCTGGCGCACCGACGGCCAGCCCTGCTGGCAGGACGCCAGCCTGTTTGCTGACGAGCGCGACAGCCATGCCTACACGTCGGCCGACGCCGAGCGCTTCACGCACACGCTGGTGCGCCAGCTGGGGCTGGACAACAATTTTGTGCAGCCCGCCTACGAAGACGTGTGGGCCCATCTGGCGCGCGAACGGCGGCTGCCGGTCAACGTCGACCCCTTCGACGCCAAGCTCGACGACGAGCTCGAGCGCGCGCGCCTGCGCCGCGTCTTCAGCCAGGGCCTGGGGGCGCCGGTGGGCTACCTGCTGCCGATCGCGCGCCACCCCGAAGAAGGCGGGCCCGACGCTGGCTGGAAGACGGGCTCCTGGCACCTGCGCGACGAGCGGCTGCTGCTGATGCCCGGCGATTCACCGATGGGCTTTCGCCTGCCCCTGGGCTCGCTGCCCTGGGCGGCACCGAAAGACCGGCCGCTGCCCATCGAGCCCGACCCGTTTGCGGTGCAGGCGCCGTTGCCGGTCGCGCCGCCCCGTCCGCAACCGCCCGGCCCTTTCATCTCGTCGCCGCACCTGGCCGCCAGGCAGCCGGGCGAGGGCCAGACGGCAACGCCTGCCGCGGCGCAGCCAGCCCCCGCACGCCACCAGTCGGCGCGTGACCTGGTGCGCACGGCGCTTTGCGTGGAAGTCAGAGATCCCGCGCGCATGAGCGGCGTGCAGAAGGTCAAGGGCGACGGCGCCATCAGCCACGCGCCGGCCCGGGGCGCGCTCTACGTGTTCATGCCCCCGCTGCAGCAACTCGAGGACTACCTGGCGCTGCTGAGCGCCATCGAAGCGACAGCGGCTGAACTGCAGGTGAAGATCGTGCTCGAAGGCTACGGCCCGCCGCGCGATGCGCGCCTGAAGACGCTGGCCGTGACGCCCGACCCGGGCGTCATCGAAGTCAACATCCACCCCAGCAGCAGCTGGGACGAACTGGTGGAACACACCGAAGGTCTGTACGACCTGGCGCACCACACGCGCCTGTCGGCGGAGAAGTTCATGATCGACGGCCGCCACACCGGCACCGGCGGCGGCAACCACTTCGTGCTCGGCGGCGCCACGGCGGCCGACAGCCCGTTTCTGCGCCGCCCCGATTTGCTCGCGAGCTTGATCTCTTATTGGCACAACCACCCCTCGCTGAGCTACCTGTTCAGCGGCATGTTCATCGGCCCCCCCCGCCAGGCGCCGCGTTTCGACGTGGCCCGCAACGACCAGGTCTACGAGGTCGAGATTGCGCTGGCCGAGATCGAACGGCAGCAGGCGCTGTACGGCGACCATCCGGTGCCGCCCTGGTTGATCGACCGCACGCTGCGCAACCTGCTCATCGACGTCACCGGCAACACCCACCGCAGCGAGTTCTGCATCGACAAGATGTACTCGCCCGACGGCCCCACCGGCCGCCTGGGACTGCTGGAACTGCGGGCTTTCGAGATGCCGCCGCACGCGCGCATGAGCCTGTCGCAGCAGCTGTTGCTGCGCTCGTTGCTGGCCTGGTTCTGGCGCCACCCGTACCGCGGCCAGGGCAGCACGCGCCTGACACGTTGGGGTACCGGCCTGCACGACCGCTTCTTGCTGCCCACCTTCGTGGAGGCGGATTTCGGAGACGTGATGGCCGACCTGTGCAGTGCCGGCTTTGCCTTCGACAGCGCCTGGTTTGCGCCGCATCTGTCGTTCCGATTCCCGCTGGTGGGCGAAGTGGTGGTGGCCGGCGTGAAGCTGACGCTGCGCCATGCGCTGGAGCCCTGGCACGTGATGGGCGAAGAAGGCGGCGCTGGCGGCACGGTGCGTTTTGTCGACTCGTCGCTCGAGCGGCTGGAGCTCAAGGCCAGCGGCCTGAACACCAACCGCCACGTGGTGACGGTGAATGGCCGCGCTTTGCCGCTGCAGCCTTCGGGGCGCGGCGAAGAGGCCGTGTGCGGCGTGCGCTTCCGGGCCTGGGCGCCTCCCTCGGCGCTGCACCCCACCATCGGCGTGCACGCACCGCTGACCTTCGACCTCGTCGACAGCTGGCACCAGCGCAGTCTGGGCGGCTGCCGTTACCACGTGGCGCACCCCGGAGGTCGCAATCACGACACCCTGCCGGTCAATTCCTTCGAGGCCGAGAGCCGACGGCTGGCACGCTTTGAACGAATCGGTCACACACCCGGCGTGATGGCGGTGCAAGCCCCAGTGGCGAGCCGCGAATTTCCGTTCACCATCGACTTGCGTCGGTCGTGAGTCGGCTCAGCCCGTGCTTGGCGCAGTCGCCACTTGACCGGCTGCTTGACCGGCTGCTTGACTGGCCGCTTGACCGGCAACATGACCGGCAACATGACCGGCCGCGTAACCAGCCGCGGATTTGACCGCTTATGCACTCCCGGAGCCTGTTCCACGCCTGAAACCGCCCATGCCCCACAGCCCAGCGCCACCCCGGCCCTCGAACACCGCACTGCCCACGCCTGATGGCGCGCTTTTGCTGGCGGCGCACGCGCTGCCGGCCGACGCCACGGCCTGGGACGAGTTGCGCGCACCGGGTGGCGCCCTGCGGCCGAGCTGGGCCACCTTTGCGCGCCAGTTGCCAGCGGCCGCTTCAGCGCAGGCGATGGCGCGAGAGCTGGATCTGCGCCGCCTGCAGGTGCAGCAACGCATCCAGCTCGACGGCGTCACACACAATGTCTTCACCGAGCAGTCCGCCGCGGCCGGTGCAGCGCCCAACCTGGCGCGCCCGTGGTCGCTGGAGCTGTTGCCGTTGATCATCGAGGCCGCGGAGTGGGCGCAGATCAGCGCCGGCGTCATTCAGCGCGCAGCGCTGCTGGAGCAGGTGCTGGTTGACCTGGCCGGCCCGCAGCAGCTGTTGCATCGGGGCCTGCTGCCGCCGGCGCTGGTGCTGCGCCATCCGGGCTGGCTGCGGCCGCTGCAGGGCCACCGCCCGCCGGGCGGCCAGCACCTGTATGTGGTGGCCTTTGATATCGCACGCGGCGCCGACGGCGGCTGGTGGCTGGCCGCGCAGCGCACGCAGGGCCCTTCGGGGCTGGGCTACATGCTGCACAACCGGCTGGTGGTGGCGTCGCAGTTTCCCCAGGCCTTCCAGCAGTTGCGCGTGCAGCGCATTGCCAGCGCCTACCGTCAGCTGCTCAGCACGCTGGAGCAGCAGGCTGCGGCCGTCGCCGGCAGCGCCACGCCACGGGTGGTGCTGCTGACGCCCGGACCCTACAGCGAGACCTACTTCGAACACGCCTATCTGGCGCGTTACCTGGGTGTGCCGCTGGTCGAAGGCGGTGACCTCACGGTGCGTGGTGAACGGCTTTACATGACGACCGTGGAGGGCCTGGAGCCGGTGCATGGGGTGTTGCGCCGGCTGGACGACGACTGGTGCGACCCGCTGGAGCTGCGTGCCGATTCCGCTTTGGGCGTGCCCGGCCTGTTGCAGGCCACACGCGCCGGCAACGTGGTGCTGGCCAACGCGCTGGGCAGCGGTTTCCTGGAGTCACCCGCGGTGCAGCCGTATCTGCCGGCCGTGGCCCGGCACTTCAACGTGCAGCCGCTCAACGGGCAGCCGCTCAACGTGCAGCCCCTCTTGCTGCCTGCGGTGCCCACCTGGTGGTGCGGCGACGCCCACGCCTGGCAACAGGTGCGTGGCACGCTGGGCGACAAGGTGATGCGCAGCAGCTTTCCCCGCGGCGGCCGCGCCGCGCCTACCTTCGCCCATGCCGAGCAGGCGGTGCAGGACGACGCCGAGGCCTGGACGCTGCAGGAACGGGTGTCGATGTCGCGCGCACCCATCTGGGTCGACGGCGCCCTCCGGCCGCGCCCCGCGATGGTGCGTGTCTACGCCATTGCCGATGGCAAGGGCGGTTGGCAGGTGATGCCCGGCGGCATGACCCGGGTCGCCACACGTGACGATGGCAGTGTGTCGATGCAGCGCGGTGGCACCAGTCTCGACACCTGGGTCATCACCGAGGGCGCGCTCGACACCTACTCGATGTTGCCGCAGCGCCTGCAGGCCGATGACCTGGTGCGCCGGCGGCGCCCGGTGAGCAGCCGCACCGGCGAAAACCTGTTCTGGCTCGGCCGTTACACCGAACGCACCGAGCAACTGGTGCGGCTGGCGCGGGTCACGCTGGCGCTGCTGCCCACCGACTTGCCCGCCCCCGTGCGCCAGGCGCTGTCGGCGCTGGCGGTGCGCAGCGGTCTGGCACCGGTGGGCGTGCCCACATTGGTGCAGTCGGCGACCTTGTTCGAGCGTTCCGTGCTGGCGGGCCTGGCCGACGCCACGGCCGCGCAGGGCGCCTGCAGCATTGCCTACAACCTGGCCGCGCTGGAACGTTCGGCGCAGAGCCTGCGCGACCGCCTCTCGCCCGAGCATTGGGGCCTGGTGCGCAGCATGGGCGCCGGTTTCAGGGCGGCGCTCGGCATGCCGGGCGACCAGTTGCCCACGCCCGCCCAGGTGCTGCCAGCGCTGGACCACCTGGGCCTGCAGCTGGCGGCCGTGACCGGCATGCAGACCGACCGCATGACGCGCGACCATGGCTGGCGCCTGCTCACCGTGGGCCGCCTCATCGAACGCCTGCAAGGTGTGGCGACGCGCCTCGATCTGTTTGTGCAGGTGCAGGCGCTGTCTTCGGTGGCTGGCGTGGAACTGCTGGTGGACCTGCTGGACAGCCTGATCACCTTCCGCGCCCGCTACCAGCGCCACGAAGACCTGCTCGCGCTGGCCGATCTGCTGGTGCTGGACGACACCAATCCGCGCTCGCTGGCGGGCGTGCTGCGCCGCTTGCGCCTGGAGATCGACAAGCTCCCGGGCCCCGCCGAGGGCCTGCACGCGCTGCGTTCGCTGCTGCCTGCCCACGGCGCCGGCCTCACCTTGCAGCAGTTGCGGGGTGTCGACGACGCTGCGGTGGCCGTGCACCTGCAGCGGCTGGCGCAGCAACTCGGGCGCAGTGCCACCGAGCTGGCAGAGCATGTGGGCAGCCACTACTTCACGCCCGCGCATGGGCTGGACCAGATCGTATGAGCGGCGAAGCACCACCGGCTGGCGCGGCTGCCCTGCTGCTGGAGGTGCAGC
>JBBQMM010000085.1:0-12028 GCA_038328935.1 Burkholderiales bacterium | reverse complement strand
TTCGACATCATGGGCCAGGGCCTGGCCAACCCGGTGGGCACCTTCTGGTCGGTGGTGATGATGCTGGAGCACCTGGGCGAATTTGAAGCTGCCCGGCAAGTCATGAGCGCCATCGAACAGGTCACTGCCAACCCCGCGCTGCACACGCGCGACCTGGGCGGCAACGCGACCACTGCCGCTGTCACGCAGGCCGTGTGTGCCTTGCTGGCCGCTGGCGCCCTGGCCGCCGGGCGCGACGCTTCGGGTGCGCACGATGTCCACAGTCGCGCTGTCCACAGTCGCGCTGTCGATAGTCGCGCTGTCGACAGCCGCTCTTTCTGACGGGGAGCAGGAAAGCATGAGCAGCAGCCAGGTCACCTGGGTCTTGTCCGATGGCCGGCGCATCACGGCTGACGTGGCGCAGGGCAGCAACCTGATGCTGGCCGCCATTTTCGAAGGCGTGCCCGGCATCGATGGTGACTGCGGCGGATGCCTTTCGTGCGCCACCTGCCACGTGCTGGTGGACGAAGCCTGGGCCGGGCGCGTGGGCCCGGCCGACAGCGACGAAAACGCCATGCTCGACAGCACATCGGCGCCGCGCCAATCCAGCAGCCGGCTGAGCTGTCAGATCATCGCCGGCCCGGAGCTCGACGGATTGGTGTTGCACGTGCCGGCAGCCTGAAGACAGCCAGACGTTCACCGCGGGTGCTGCGCCTTGTTGGCCAGTGGCTTGTCGACGTCCAGGGTGGCCGGCGCGGGGTGGTGAACCCCCCTGGCCTGGATTGGCTTCAGTTGACGCGCACAGCCACGGTGGCCAAGGCGGCCGAAGGCCCGCATCCCGTAACCGACATCCCCACCCCCAAAGGCGACAACAGCTGTTCAGGCTGGCTGTTGAGTCTGCGTTCGCACGGATGCTGCCAAAGCATTACAGCTGCTGTTTGAGCGCGGCGTGTCGCCGTGCCGCACCGCGCACTGCGCCCAGCCCACCCAGCATCAGCAGCCAGGTGCCCGGCTCCGGCACAGCGCTGGGAATATTCAGCACCGTCCCCCCGCTGACAGGGTTGTAGGCGAAGCTGGTGATGGTGTAGTCAGCGGCTTCGGCCGTGAAGATCACATTGGCAAAAGTGTCGTCACCCAGCGCACTGGTGTTGCCCTGGGCATCAGCCCGCTTCAGGAAGGTGTCGATGTCGAACTGGCCGCTGTCCTTGAAGGCCCTGGGGTCGGTGCCAGCCAGGAACTTGAAGTCCAGCATCGCACCGGTCAGGTTCACTACGCTGCCGGCACCGAAAACCAGTTCGTCCACGTTGCAACCGCCCAGGCCGTTGCTTTCCACTTCCAGCACCACCTTGCGGCCCACCCCTGCGGTGCAGTTGCCGTTGATGACCAGCTTGCCCGGTGAGTTGCCGGGGTTGATGGTGCCGTAGTTGATGACGTTGCCGGTGATCGTGCCGGTTCCGCCCAGGTAGCCCGCGCTGCCGATTTCTATTGTGTTGGCGGCGACCGTGCTGCCGCTGTTCACCACCAGTGAACCCACTCCGCCATTGGCGGTAGTCAGGTCGGCGTTGCGCAAACGGCCCACACCCACGTAGCCCGCGGTGATGGTGGAATTATTGGTCATGTTGACGACGCCGCTGCTGCCGGCAACGCGACCAACGAGGAACGCCCCGTTGCCAGCCACGTCAATGGAGCTGGCCGCCATGGTGAGCACACCCGAGCCATTGCGACCCACCGCCATGCTGGAAAGCGCGGCCCGATGGGCTACAAGCTGGAGGCTCCACCGCTACCATCCGGTGATGGGCTCCAACGCGCTGACCGGATTTGGCGAAGAGCAGGCGCAGGCCATGCGCGACTTCCCACGCACCCAGGCGGTGCTGGCACTGATGCGCGACCGTTTCAAGGAGCAGTCCCCCGGCGGCCGGGTCAGCTTGCGCGGCGACGGTACGCCGTTGCTCGACTACCCACTGATTGACTACCTGTGGGACGCCGCGCGCAGGGCCTTGTTGAGCATGGCCGAAATCCAGTTCGCCGCCGGCGCACTGCACGTCAAGCTCCTGCACCAGATGGCGCGGCCCTGCACCAGCTGGCAGCAAGCGCGCGAAGCGATCGCACAGCTGCCCATGCGCGCCCATGCGACCCGTCTCTTGAGTGCCCACGTGATGGGCGGTTGTGCCATGGCCGGGCAGCCCGAAATGGGTGTCGTGCGTCCGGACGGCATGCATTGGCAGGTGGCTGGCCTGTCGGTGCATGACGGCTCGATCTTCCCCACCAGCATCGGCGCCAATCCACAGCCGTCGGTCTACGGCATGGCCAACATGCTGTCCACGGGCCTCGCTCGATCACTGGCCAATCGCTCTGTGAGCCTGGTGTGAACAGCAGCATTTGCGCACTGAAGTCGTCGGTCTGATGAAGCTGGCGAGACTGCAGCAGCTCACCACCATCGGGGTCTCGACTCTGGCGCTGCTATGGGCCTGGCTGGCATGGCGGTCAGGGCACCCCACTTGGGGGCTGGTCGGCGCCGGACTGCTGCTTGGTGGCTATGCCGTGGTGCTGGCGCTGGAGTTTTGGTTCCTGCGCCTGGCCCATGGTGACGACCCCACGCCCAGAGCCACCTGGCCTCAGCTGTTGCAGGCCTGGTGGGCTGAAGTGAAGGCTGCGCCCATGGTCTTTTGCTGGCGCCAGCCGTTTTTCAGCCAGCGGTGGCCCGACTTGCTGCCGGCCGCAATTACAGCCGACCTGTCCACTGCATCGACGACATCATCCCCTGCACCGCGACGCCGCCGCGGCGTGTTGCTGATTCACGGCTTCGTCTGCAACCGCGGCGTCTGGAATCGCTGGCTGGCGCGTTTGCACGCGCAGCAGACACCGGTGGTGGCGGTCAACCTGGAGCCCGTCTTTGGATCGATGGATGATCACGTGCGCATCATCGACGAGGCCGTGCTGCAACTGGAAAAGGCGACCGGACTGCCGCCCGTCGTGGTGGCGCACAGCATGGGTGGCCTGGTGCTGCGCCGGTGGTGGGCTGAACAACAGGGGCAAGGACGCATCCACCATGTCATCACCATCGGCACGCCGCATGCGGGCACCTGGCTGGCGCGCTTTGCCTTGACCCGCCATTCCCGGCAGATGCGGCAACATTCGCAGTGGCTCACCACGCTGGAGGCACGCGAGCCCCTGCAGCGCCGGGCTCAGATGACCTGCTTCTACAGCCATTGCGACAACATCGTGTTCCCGCCCGCCACGGCCACGCTGAAGGGTGCCGACAACCGCCACCTGCCGGGAGTGGCGCATGTGCAGATGGCCGATCACCCCGAGCCGTGGCACGAGCTGCAGCGGCGTCTGCTCACCGAGCCCTCAGCGGTTTTTCAGGCCTGAAACTCACGCTCACCGGGCAAGACCTGGCCGGCGTCGATTTCACCGTCGCGGGCGATCTGTTGGCGTACCGCACTGTAGACCGGGGTGAAGTCTGGCGCCGTGGCCCGGAACAACTGCTCGAACGAGTCGATGACGAAGTAACCGGCCTGGTAGCTGTCGATGCGGTAGCGGCTGCGCATCAGCCTCTGCAGGTCGAACGCCACCCTGCGTGGGCCGGGCGCGCGCACGCTGTGCTGCAGCTCGCCTGCCGAACTGAGCAGGCCTGCGCCGTAGGCACGCAGGCCCTGGGGTGTCTGGATGAGGCCGAACTCCACCGTGTACCAGTACAGCCGCGCCAGCAGTTCGCAAGCTTCCAGGCTGCTGGCCTTCAGACCTCCGGCACCGTAGGCCTGCATGTAGCTGGCAAAGGTGGGGTTGAACAGCAACGGCACGTGGCCGAAGAGGT
This sequence comes from Burkholderiales bacterium, assembly GCA_038328935.1. Lineage (GTDB taxonomy): Bacteria > Pseudomonadota > Gammaproteobacteria > Burkholderiales > Burkholderiaceae_C > Rubrivivax. The sequence continues at coordinate 8,232 of JBBQMM010000085.1, read as the reverse complement.
CGTGGAAGATGTCGGGCTCGACCACGTAGTCGAATTCCTGCGCTGTGCGTATCCAGTCGGTCACCGGAAACCGGCGCGCCGCCAGCAGTGCAAAGAAGGCCTCTTCGGGAATCAGCCCCGGCACCGCCACCAGCTGCCAGCCGCTGGCTCGATGCAGATGTTCTGAAATGGCATCGAGCTGCGGGATGCGGTCAGTCGCACCCAGGCGACCCACCGCTGCGATGAACTCGTCGCACGCCAGTCCCGGCAGTTGCTGCAACTGACGCGCGTACAGCCGGCGGTAGGTGTCGTGGTCGGCCGCGGTGTAACGCGCAGCGTCTTGTGTGCAGGTGTAGTCGCTGCGGGCGCGGCCGTAGTCGCCTCGCGGTGGGCGGTCGCCCTGACCGTAGGTCACGGGGGCCACGCCGAGGTTCACGTCACGGTTCACGCCGCGCTCCGATCCGGCCTGGAGGTCGCCGCTGCTCACTGCTTTTCCAGCACGCCGCGTCGCATCTGGTCGAGCTCGATACTTTCGAACAGCGCCTTGAAATTGCCTTCGCCAAAGCCCTGGTCGCCCTTGCGCTGGATGAACTCGAAGAAGATCGGCCCAAGCTGGTTTTCAGAAAAGATTTGCAGCAGCAAAGCTCCCGCCTTGCCGTCGACCAGGATCTTGCGAGCCTTCAACTCGGCGACGTCTTCGCCATGACCCGGGATGCGCTTGTCCACCAGCTCGTAATAGGTGTCATTGGTGTCGAGCAATTTCACCCCCCGCGCGCGCAGTGCATCGACCGTGATCATCAGGTTGGTGGAGCCCAGTGCAATGTGCTGGATGCCCTCGCCGTGGTACTTGTCCAGGTATTCCTGAATCTGCCCGGCCTTTTCGTTGCCCTCTTCGTTGATGGGAATCCTGATCTTGCCGCAGGGGCTCGTCATGGCCTTGCTCTTCACTCCCGTCACCTGGCCTTCGATGTCGAAGTAGCGCACTTCGCGGAAGTTGAAGAGCCGCTCGTAGAACTCGGCCCATTCGCCCATGCGGCCGCGGTGCACGTTGTGCGTGAGATGGTCGACCACCGTCAAGCCGTGGCCCACCGGGCTGATGTGGCTGCCTGAGTTGGCCGCCAGCGGCTCGAAGTCGACATCGAAGAAGCCAATGTTGCCGATGTCGCCGAGTTGCGCGCCGCCCTTGCCGCGCCACTTGTCGACCAGGTAGATGATGCTGTCGCCGATGCCCTTGATGGCCGGGATGTTGAGTTCGCCCGGGCCGGCCGTGCCAGCGTAGGCCCATGCGCCAAGCGACTTAGCGCGCTCGAAGGCTGCGCGAGCGTCTTGGACGCGAAATGCGATGGCGCAGATGCTGGGCCCGTGCAGGCGCGCAAAACGCTGCGCAAAGGAGTCAGGCTCGGCGTTGACGATGAAGTTGATTTCGCCCTGCCGATACAGCGTGACGAGTTTGTGGCGGTGCCTGGCGACGGCCGTGAAGCCCATGCGCTCAAACAGCGCGCCCATCGCGGCGGGGTCGGGCGCGGCGTACTCGATGAACTCGAAGCCGTCGGTGCCCATCGGGTTGTCCCAAGCTGCGTCTGCTTTCATGGTGCCTCGTTCAGCGCGTGCGCTGCAGGTGAAAAGCGGGAACTGTAGGCTCATCACTGCGCAAGGTGCATGCAACTTCGGCGCAAAATGCTGCTCTGACGCAGGTTTGATGCAAGGCAATTGCGATGGGCGAAGAAATCATGCTTGATGCGCTGGACAGGCGCATCCTTCAGTCTCTGCAGGTTCAAGGCCGCATGACCTACGACGAACTGGCTTGTGGCGTGGCGCTGTCGGCCAGCGCCGCGCTGCGGCGCGTCAAGCGGCTCGAAGAGGCAGGCGTCATCACCGGCTACGGCGCCCGGCTGGCACCCGAGAAACTGGGCCTTTCGTTGACGGCCTACATCAACGTGCGCCTGGCCAAGACCACGGGCGTCGACCATCGCAGCCCTGTCGATGCCTTCGCGGCTGCCGTGCAGACCTGGCCCGAAGTGGTGGAATGCTCCGCACTCACCGGCGAGATGGACTACCTGTTGCGGGTACTGGTACGCGACATGCCGCACTACTCGCACTTCATCATGGACAGCCTGCTCAAGCACCCGGCCGTGCAGGACTGCAAGACCAGCTTCGTGTTGCGCCAGTTGAAGAGCGCCACCGCAGTGCCGGTTTAATGTGAAAGTGTTTCATGATCCGGGGCGCTGCCCCGCACCATGAAACTTAGGCTGAGCCGGCCCTGGCCGGCTCAAGTTCAGGCGCTGACGCACGACCAGCAACAAGAGCCGCCCTGCACCGGGGTTGCTGGCGCATCAGGAACAATCAAGCCGTATGTGGGAATCGATGATGGGCTGGTTTTTGGCGTTGCAGGCTTGGCTGCAGTCCTGGATGGGCGCCGAGGCCGGCCTGTGGGGCCTGTGGCTGTCGGCGTTCTTGTCGGCCACCGTGCTGCCGGGTTCCAGCGAGGTGGTGATGGCTGCTTTGATCACCGCCTATCCCGATCTGCTCTGGCAAGCCTTTGCGGTGGCTTTGGCCGGCAACTTGCTGGGCAGCGCCCTGACCTTCGGCATGGGGTGGGCCAGCAAGGAAGGCTACGAGCGCTTTCAGGGCGTGCAGTCCCGCTTGCAGCTCGAACACCCGCGTGTGCAGCAGTTGCGCCGACGCGGACCGCCGGCGCTGGTGCTGGCTTTTCTGCCACTGGTGGGCGATGCGCTGGTGCTGGCCGCTGGCTGGTTGCGCATGCCGGTTTGGCAAAGCCTGGCCTGGATTGCGCTGGGCAAGGCTGCGCGCTATGCGCTGCTGCTGGCGGGCCTGAAAGGCTTGCTGGCTTTCGTCTGAGTCGGGCCTGCTGGCGTTTACCGCCATGCCGGCCTGCTGGCTGTCCGGCGAAAGCAGGCCCTCGTGCCTCAATGTCACTGGGTTGCTTTGCTCATGCCTGCGCGCCCCTCGGAGCCGGCGGCAACGCCGCCTGCGAGCGCTCTCAGTTGTCGTCGGCGTCGATCTCGGCCAGCAACCGCATGGTGGGCTCGGTGCCCAGCCGCAGCAGGTCCGCGATGTCGCGTATGTCGTCGGGCAGCGCCGGGTTGTCCCAGCCGTGAGTGCTGTGACGTGCGACGCGTATCGCGAGCTGGACGTTGCGTGCCTGCGAGGTGGGCTGCTGGGCATGGTCGTCGGTGATCTGCACCAGCAGCGAGGGCAGGCGCCAGCTGAGCATCAGCGCATGCTGCACTGCGGCCAGCTCGACGTTGAGCAGCTCACGCTGCAAGGCGGCCGTGCGCAGGCCGGGCTCAACAGCCTGCCGCTGGTCGATCTGCAGCGCCAGCTGCGGCGCCCGCACCCACAGCAGCATCTCTGCGAAGTCGTGCAACAGCGCCGCCTCGTGCAGCACAGGCGCGTCGTGGTCCATGCGGTGGACGGCAAAGCCGATGGCGAAGCGCGCGGCGCGGTGGCTGCGATGCAGGACACGCTGAAAACCCTGCAGGGCCAGCGGCTCCAGTGCCAGTCGTTCCTCGACCGTCGGCAACAGGGCAAATGCGCGAAAGAAGGGTGGAATGCCGAGCATCACCAGCGCCTCCGTCACCGTCTCGACTTCACTGCCTTCGCGCCCGCGGCGCAACTCGGCCACGTGCGACAGCAGCATCAGCGTCATCAGCGGGTCGCTCGCCACCGTCTGCGCCAGCAAGTGGGCGTCGACCTCGTCCTCGACGTCGCGCAGCTCCTCCAGCGCCAGCGCCGTGGCGGCAAGCACCGGCAGGCTGCGGTGGTCGAACAGTGCCACCCAGCCAGCCACGTCACGCGGGGCGCGGTTGACGAAAGGCAACGTGGTCGGAATCATTTGCGGGTATCGGTGGCGTTGGTGCTGCTTGACGTTGATATCGGCCTTGTCAAGCCAGGGCTTGAGCCGATGATGAGGGCTCCACCCCGCCCAGTTTGGCGAAGTGGCGGTCCGCCCGGCGCCGCACGTCTGTTATTCCAGCGCCGTCATTTCGCAGTCTGTGCGTGACGAACGAATGCACCAATTTCATTGGTAATCTGATTGACGGAATGGACTACTGCAGACTGAGCGTCAACCCTTGGCTGGGAGGTGCTCGTCCTTCGAGCAATGCGCGGTAGCCCGCCTCGGCGGCCTGCGCGCCATGCTGCTGGCTGATGTGGACCCAGGGCTGTGGGCCGGCCAGGACGTGATGGGCGAATCGTTGCCAGGCCTGTGCGATGCGCTGCTCCAGCACATCGCGCCCCCAGCCTGCGGGCGGCGGTGCACTGCGCTGGGCTGCCTGGCTGGGCGCAAAGAACAGACTCGGCCGCGGCCCCGGCAGGCCTGTGCTGCCCCCCAGATCGGTCCAGTGCGTGCCGCCGATGGCGCTGCTGAAGCTCAGTTGATCACCGAAGTACGTGTGCACAGCGGTGCGCACGCCAACACTGCCCGAAAAATCGACGTACACCGTGGGCGTGTGCGGGTCGAGTTGCGCCACATCACCATAGACCAGTGTGCGGTCGTAGCAGCCCAGGGCCTGCACGAATTCGCGGTTGCTGGCCGAGGTCAGCCCGACCACGGTCGGGTGGCCGGCGGTGCCGCGCCTCTGCCCCAGTCCATAGGCCGTTGCCATCGCCGTCTTGCTCGATGCACTCGACAGCAACAGTTGTCGGGCGCCGAAGAAGCCGTTCTCGGCGAGGAAGTCATCGAGCAGAAACGCGGTCATGAACAGCGGCTGCAGCACGGCGCGCAGGCTTTCCTGGATCGCTTCGTCAGCATCGACGCTGCTCTTGCAACGGCTGTACTGGTTGTAGATGACCGCCAGCGGCTGGCGGTGGGCGGCAGCGTCGGTGAAGCCCTTGCTCGACACGCGCGCCGGTTGCATCACCAGGTGCGTGCCTGCGGGCAGGTAGCCGTAGACACGCTGACCGGGCTCGACGCCGTCGGCGCGCGACTCCACCACCTGGGCAAAGCCCCACACGGGCAGGCAGCCCCAAGCGGCATCAGGGGCTGGAAAGAACTGCCAGTACTTCATCGCCTCGCCAAATGCGGCATAGGTGATGTTGTTGGCCGTGAGCGCAAAGCGCTGCACTTCCAGCCGGGCTTCGCCCAGCTGCAGCGCGCGGCTGCCCGGCGCGTCAGGGTCGGCACCGATCTGCACGCTGTGCAGATCGCTGCGGTTGATGAAGAGACGCTGGCCGGTGGTGCTGATCATGGCGGGTTCTGCGAAGTGCGTGTGCAGCAATTTTGCAGGGCCCTTCAGTGGCTTGTCACCCGGGTTACCTGCAGGCACGTCACCGAGGTGGGCCGCAGGGGGTGGGCCTATGGGCGGCGCCCATCGGCTGCGGTTTACAGCCGCGTCACGCCAAGCACGTGGCCAACAAGTTGGCCGTCCACATACAGGGCACCTTCAGGTGCACCGGCATCGCCGTGGAATTCGAGCACACGCTCGGTGGCGGCGGGGGCCTCCACCAAAGCCAGGCGCTCGGCCAGGGTGTCGAGCGAGCGGCTGGCCGCACGCAACAGCGCAGCCACCCAGGAACGCGCACGGCGCTGCTCGGGGGCCACATCTTCGTAGGGAAAGTCATGGAACGTCATGGTCGGTCTCCGGGTGGCCGTGGCGTTCCCGAGTAACGGGTCGGCGGGCCGAGGTGAGGATTCAAGGGCTGTGTTTGAGATGCTGCAACTCGCGGCGCAGTTCGCGACTGGCTCGCTGGCGGCCTGCACTGGTGCACTTGCGGTGTGAACCGGCGGCGCGACGCAGGCTGGCAGCCACGAACGGATTGCGGGGTTTGGTGTTCTTGATGGTCATCTTCATGGGGTTCTCCTTTGTGGCGGTGGGGTGGGCGGTGGTAGTGCGTTTGCCGCGGGCTGCGGCGGGTGGACTCGGCTGTGGCCGCCCGTCATCCGACCCGAGATGCGAAACAACATACGAAACAACATACGACCCAGCAAGCAAACGGCCCGGGTTGCTGGTGCAACCCGGGCCGTGATGTACTGGTGGCCCTGCGCGGCGGTGGCGTGGGCCTCAGCTCATCGGCACCCCGGGCGGAGCACCATCGTTGAAAGAGTTCTCAAAATCACCGTCGCGGGCGGGTGCCTGGTCAGCGCAGAACGCCAAGCCTTCCGCGCGGTGGCGGCAGTTGTGCATGTCGGCAATGGGCAGGTACAAGTCCATGGTGCTCTGGGTTGGGTTGATCGGCTGTGTTGTCGAAGCGGCTGCTTCGTGATTACAGGCTTGCGCAAATGATAAACAAGCCGTTATCACCGCGCAAGGGCTTGTGCGAAGGGAAAACCCTGCTTTTGTCATTCAAACTGGGGATGCTGCGGTGGGGGGCGCCAACGGCAGGCCCGGAGAGCGGAGTGGCGTAGATGGGCACCGGCCCGTTCGGCGCGGGCGTACGCCAATGCGGCTACTTCTTGCGCTTCAGGGGCGCCACGCCCGTCTGCGTGCGCAGCCACAAGGCCTGCGCGTCTTCGGCTGCAGCGCTCAAGGGCGTCTGCGTGAAGGGCGGCGGCAGCGGCGTCGGGCTGGGCGTCAGCACCTCGCCCAACAAGTCCAGCAGCCGTGTGCGGGCGCGCTGGGGGTGGCGCCGGTAATAGGTCAACACGAGGCCGATGATGAAGCGCTCGTCGTCGTCTTGCGGCTGTGATTCGCCAGCGCTGCCAGGCAGGCCCGACTTCGGCGCGCGCAGCGAAAATGGCGCCATCGAGGCCGCTGCAGCGGCTGCTCCGGGCCCAGTGTGCGGCAGGTCCATCCAGCCTGCCGCTTTGTGGCAGCGCTGCTCGAACTGCCGCGCCAGCCGCTCGCCGATCTGGCGCGCGCGGCTCTTGATCTGGCTCCAGTAGCTGGGCTGGATGTCCACCCGCTCGGCGAAACGCCTTTCCAGACCGCGCAAAGTGGCGGCATCGGCATGGCGGGCGGTGGCGCGGACAAATTCCTCGAAGAGTGCCAGTGCGTTGTCCAGACGGATCTGGGCGAGGTCCCGCGCGGGGTCTTGGGGGCTGCTGGGCATCGGTTGCGATGATAAAGCTTCCTTTACGCTGCCAGGCCTGGATGCCCGGGTGGAAGCCTGCCGAGCGCGGTGCGCTTTCGGTACATTCGGATTGCAGTGCGCCCGTGGTGCTGCCAGGCGGAACCGTGTCTCATGCCGTGCCCACCGCTGCCGTTGGCCATCACGCTGCGGTGGCTGACACTTGCGGCGCAGGGCGCGGAAAGAGCCATCGACAAGGAAGTGCTGGTCAACGCCACGCTCGAACAGGCCTGGCAGGCCTGACCAGCCGCGAGGACATCGTCGGCTTCTTCGCTCCCGACGCCAGGATCGAGCCGCGCGTGGGAGGCGCGGGCCTAGGAGCGTGGGCGGCAGAAGGACGTCGGCTGCAACGCGCGAGAAACGGTCCCATCCGCCTCGGCACCCGCCCGTTGAGCGTGCGGCAGCAGCCGGCACGGGTATCAGACTGCTGGACAGGACCCCCTCGACAGGCGTGGGTCGCGGACCACGAGCCGCGCGCACAAGCTTGGCGGACTACACCTGCATTCGGCGCTGTCCTACGGCGCCGCAGAACGCGCGCGTCGATGATGCATTTCGCGGGATTCAGGTTGCGCCTGAACCCGGATTCCACAACATCATTCAAGGCGGACGGACACATCATGAACTTCATCATCTGGCTCATCATTGGCGGTTTGATCGGCTGGGTCGCCAGCCTGATCATGAAGACGGACGCTCAGCAGGGCATGGTGCTGAACGTGGTCGTGGGCATCGTCGGCGCGTTGCTCGGTGGCTGGCTGATTTCGCCGCTGGTGGGCATCGGCACCATCAACCAGAGTGCTCTGAGTGTGCCGGCGATGCTGGTATCGCTGGTGGGCGCCGTCATCCTGCTGGCCATCGTCAACCTCGTGCAGCGCGGCCGCGCACGCTGAGTTTCATGATGCGGGGCTGTGCCCCGACCATGGAACCGATCCACGCCAAGTGGTCAGCGCCTTGCGCCAAGGAGCCATGCCCGTGCGGCATGGCTCTTTTTTTGTCTGAGAGGCTGAGAGCATCCAAGGCCCCTGTCGGCGCCCGGCGTTCGCGAAGAAACACGTTTGGTTACCCGCAAATCAACGACTTGGCGATTTTGTTTCTCATGTGCATCCAAGGCCCCTGTCGGCGCCCGGTGTTCGCGGAGAAAGAAGGGCGTCACGGCCGGGCCTTTGCTCCCTCTCCCTTCCAGGGAGAGGGTTGGGGGCGAGGCGGGGGTTTCGAGCCGCATGCGGC
>JBBQMM010000084.1:0-12213 GCA_038328935.1 Burkholderiales bacterium | reverse complement strand
CATGTGCAGCGTGCCCGTGACGTTGGGCGGCGGCAGCTGGATGGCAAACGACGGCTTGGCGGGGTCCAGCGTGGGCTCGAAAGCGCCGGCCTGCGCCCATACCGGGCCCCAGCGCGATTCGATGGCTGCGGGTTCGAAGGACTTGGCGAGCTCGGGCATGATGGGAAGAATTTGCAGTGGGCGTGTCCGTCGCGGGCACGTGGCACACGCAGCAACACAAGGGGCCAGGGATGGGCATCGATTGTAAGTGGCGGGGTCATGCGGGGCAGCAAGGCGCGGTGCAGCAGGGCGCGGTGCAGCAAGCCCTGCGCCGCGGCCGCGCGCATCTGCGGGCGCTGCGGCGCGTGGGCGCGCGTGGCCTGTTGGTGGCGGGTCTCGCCGGTCTGGGCGCTTGCGGCGGTGGTGGTGACTCGGCAGGCGGCGCAACACCCGAGCCGGGTTGCAGCGTGCGCGAGCAGCAGGACTGGCTGGCGGGCTACATGAACGACTGGTACTTCTGGTATCGGCTGTCGCCGCGGCCGGATGCCGCGGCCTATGCCGATGTGCCCGGCTACTTTGAGGCCCTGCTGTACACCGGGTCCGACCCCAACTTCCCTGCCGACCGCTGGAGTGGCCGCGAGAGCACGGCTTCGTTCACGCGTTTCTACGCCGATGGCGAGAACCTGGGCTACGGTGTCTCGGTGGCCGGCCTGGAGGTGGCCGGGCAGGCTGGACAGCCGCTGTATGTGCGCGGCGTCGACCCTGGATCACCGGCGGCGGCAGCCGGTCTGCAGCGTGGCGACCGCGTGCTGTCGATGAACGGCCGCGCTGCCGCCGACATCGTTGGCGCGAACGACTTCAGCGCTCTGACGGCCGCTGACGCCGGGCAGGTGCTGAACCTGCGCGTGGAGCGCGGGCTTGCCGTGCTGGACCTGCGGCTGGTGGCTGCGGTCTATGCCATCACGCCGGTCACGGGCAGCCGGGTCTTCACCAGCACGGCCGGGCGGCGCGTGGGTTACCTGGCCGTGAAGAACATGATCAGCCAGGCCCTGTCGCCGATCGATCAGGCTTTTGCCACCTTCAAAGCCCAGCAGGTGCAGGACCTGGTGCTGGACCTGCGCTACAACGGGGGTGGACTGGTCTCGGTGGGCGGCAACCTGGCCTCTCGCGTCGCTGGTCTGGCCGTCGGTGGCAACACTTATGCCACGTTGCTGTACAACGACCGGCGCGGTGCCGCCAACAACCAGACCTTCCCTTTCGAGAGCCCGGCCAACAGCCTGGCGCTGAGCCGCGTGTTCGTATTGACCGGGCCCAGAACCTGCTCGGCCAGCGAACAGCTCGTCAACGGCCTGCGCGGCGTTGGCGTGCAGGTGCTGTCGGTGGGCGACACCACCTGCGGCAAGCCGGTGGGCTTCCTGCCTGCCAGTCGCTGCGGGCAGACTTACAGCGTGGTGAATTTCGAGAGCGTGAACGCGCGCAACGAAGGGCGCTACTGGGACGGCTTCGACGCCACCTGCCAGGTGCCCGAGAACTTCCAGGTGGCGCAAGGCGCGGCTGGCGACCCTTTGCTGGACGCATCGGCGCGACTGGCCGACGGTGGCAGCTGCCCGGCCCTGGCGCAGAGCGGGCCGCTGGCGGGGCGCAAGGCCGCGTTGGGCGCACGAAGACTGGGGCGCGGATGGCCGTTGGACGAGCGTAGCGACATGCTGGCGAAGTGACCCTGGGGAGCACGATTTACCGCTAGCTGCGAGGGCAGGCAGGGGCAATCATTCCCAGACACCTACATGAACAGGTGCTCGCCCGCGTTCTCGCCGCCCAGCACGACGTAATTCACCTTCCGCAGATCCTGCAACTGCCGGCCACCGGCGTAGCTGATCGAGCTTTGCAGGTCTTCGCGCATCTCGCGCAGCGTTTCGGCCAGCGCGCCCTTGATGGGCTCGAGAATGCGTTTGCCTTCGACGTGCTTGTACTCGCCCTTGTTGAAGTCGCTGGCACTGCCGTAGTACTCCTTGTAGAGCTTGCCGTCGACTTCCACGGTGGCGCCCGGGCTCTCGTGGTGGCCGGCAAACAGCGAGCCCACCATCACCATCGCGGCGCCAAAGCGCACGCTCTTGGCAATGTCGCCGTGGTGCCGTATGCCGCCGTCGGCAATGATGGGTTTGGTGGCCACGCGGGCACACCACTTCAACGCGCTGAGTTGCCAGCCGCCGGTGCCGAAACCGGTCTTCAGCTTCGTGATGCACACCTTGCCGGGGCCCACACCCACCTTCGTCGCGTCGGCGCCCCAGTTCTCCAGGTCGATCACCGCCTCGGGCGTGGCCACGTTGCCCGCGATCACGAAGGCTTTCGGCAGCCTTGTCTTGATGTGCTCGATGGTCGCCTTCACGCTGTCGGCGTGGCCGTGGGCGATGTCGATGGTGATGTAGTCGGCGCCGACACCGTCGGCGGCCAGCCGGTCGATGACGGCGTAGTCGGCGGGTTTCACACCCGAGCTCAGGCTGACGAACAGGCCCTTGTCGCGCATGCGCTGCGCGTAGGCCACGGCATCGAGGTCGAAGCGGTGCATGACGTAGAAGTGGCCGCTCTCGGCAAGCACCTGGCTGATGGGCTCGTCGATCACCGTCTTCATGTTGGCCGGCACCACCGGCAGCTTGAAGCGACGGCCGCCGAAGGTGACGGCGGTGTCGCATTCGGCGCGGCTTTCCACGCGGCACTTGCGTGGCAGCAGCAGGATGTTGTCGTAGTCGAAGATTTCCATGATGAGAGCCGCTCCACGCAGTGTCCGGGCAACAAAAAACCGGCCGGGACGCAGGGTCCGGGCCGGTGCCGCATTCTACGCCGGGCGGGCCTCGCAAAGAGGCCCGAAAGGAGGCCCGCAAAGAGGCCCGAAAAGAGGCCCGCAAAGAGATCTGCAAAGAGACCTGCAAAGAGACCTGAAACGAGGCCTTGCAACTCACCCTGCAACGACCCCGCGGCCCGCTTCTGGCCTCAGGCGCGGGGCCTGCCTGCAAGGGTGCCTGCCTGCAGCAGCGGGCTCCTAGAATCAGTCGCATGCATTCATTCGAAGCGCGGCTGCTCCACAACCTCAACCCCGAACAACTGGCCGCCGTCACGCTGCCCGCGGTGCCCAGCCTGATTCTGGCGGGCGCGGGTTCGGGCAAGACCCGCGTGCTGACCACCCGCATCGCCTGGTTGATGCAGACCGGGCAGGTGTCGCCTGGCGGCGTGCTGGCGGTCACCTTCACCAACAAGGCCGCCAGGGAAATGCTGACGCGCCTGGGCGCGATGCTGCCGGTGCCTGTGCGGGGCATGTGGATCGGCACCTTTCACGGCCTGTGCAACCGTTTCTTGCGCGCGCACTGGAAGCTGGTGGCGTTGCCGCAGGGCTTCCAGATCATGGACAGCAGCGACACGCTGAGCGCCGTCAAGCGCGTCATCAAGGGCATGAACCTGGACGAAGAGCGCTTCGTGCCCAAACAGGTGGGCTGGTTCATCGCCGGCAGCAAGGAAGACGGCCTGCGTCCCAAGGACGTGGAGGTGCGTGACGAGCAGACACGCAAGCTGGTGGAGATCTACCAGTCCTATGACGAGCAATGCCAGCGCGAGGGCGTGGTCGACTTCGCCGAATTGATGCTGCGCACCTACGAATTGATGCGCGACAACCAGGCGCTGCGCGAGCACTACCAACACCGCTTCGTGCACGTGCTGGTGGACGAGTTTCAGGACACCAACCGCTTGCAGTACCTGTGGCTGAAGCTGTTTTCGCCACCCGGTGCAGCCGGCCGTGGCGTGTTTGCCGTGGGTGACGACGACCAGAGCATCTACGCCTTCCGTGGCGCGCGGGTGGGCAACATGGCCGACTTCGAGCGCGAATACCGCGTGCAGCGCGTCGTCAAGCTCGAGCAGAATTACCGCAGCAGCGGCCACATTCTGGACGCAGCGAACGACCTCATCAGCCACAACACGCAGCGTCTGGGCAAGAACCTGCGCACCGATGCCGGCAGTGGCGAGCCGGTGCGGGTGTTCGAGTCCACCAGCGACTACGCCGAGGCGCAATGGCTGCTCGAGGAAATCCAGCAACTGCACCGCAGCGGCATGCCGCGCAGCGAGATCGCGCTGCTGTACCGCAGCAACGCACAAAGCCGCGTGCTGGAAAGTGCGCTGTTCAATGCCGGCATGCCTTACCGGGTGTACGGCGGGCTGCGCTTTTTCGAACGTGCGGAGATCAAGCACGCGCTGGCCTACTTGCGACTGCTGGAGAACCCGGGCGACGACACCAGCTTCTTGCGTGTCGTCAATTTTCCGGCGCGTGGCATCGGCGCGCGCAGCATCGAACAGCTGCAGGAAGCCGCCGCAGGCCGCAGTCTGGCCGCCAGCGTGGATGCCGTGCCCGCCAAGGCCGGCGCCAAGTTGCAGGCCTTTGTCGCGCTGCTGGACAGCATGCGCGCGGCCACGCAGGGCCTGACGCTGCGCGAGATCATCGATCACATGCTGCAGCACGCCGGGCTGCTCGACTTCTACCGCACCGACAAGGAAGGCCAGGACCGCATCGAGAACCTGGAGGAACTGGTGAATGCGGCCGAGAGCTTCGTCATGCAGGAAGGCTTTGGCAAGGACGCGGTGGCGCTGCCGGTGGACGAGCAGGCCAACGCCGCCGCGCCCGATGCAGCGCCCGACGCCGACACCGGCGAGATCATGTCGCCGCTGGCGGCCTTCCTCACCCATGCTTCACTGGAGGCCGGTGACAACCAGGCGCAGGCCGGTGCCGACGCCATCCAGTTGATGACGGTGCATGCCGCGAAGGGTCTCGAGTTCGATGCGGTGTTCATCACCGGCATCGAAGAGGGACTGTTTCCGCACGAGCAAAGCCTGTCGGATGCCGACGGCGTGGAAGAAGAGCGGCGCCTGATGTACGTGGCCATCACGCGCGCGCGCAAACGCCTTTACCTGAGCTTCAGCCAGACGCGCATGCTGCACGGCCAGACGCGCTACAACGTGAAGAGCCGCTTCATCGAAGAGTTGCCGGACGCGGCGCTGAAATGGATCACGCCCCGCCAGCAGGGTTTCGGCTCAGGCTATGCGCGCGAATACCAGCAAGCCTGGCAGCGCGGCAGTGGTCTGTCGGGCATCGTCGGCGCCGGGCGGGTGCAGCCACAGCCTGAAGCACCGCCGGCCTGGGTCAACCAGGCGGCGCAGGCAGAGGCCGCCAGCCACCATGGCCTGCGGGTCGGCCAGACAGTCTTCCACAGCAAGTTCGGCGAAGGCGTGGTGGGTGTGCTGGAGGGGCGTGGCGCAGAAGCGCGTGCGCAGGTGCATTTCGGCCGCCACGGCACCAAGTGGCTGGCTTTGGCCATCGCCAAGCTGATCCCTGTGCCGTGAGGCGCAGGCTGCAACGTCCCTGACGTGAGGCGCAGGCTGCAATATCTGTGACTTCAGGCGCACGCTGCGCGCCACCAGCAGCCGGTCGCTGCCGATCAGGGTTGCGCGCTGGGCAACGGGTGGTCCGGGGCCGGCGGCACCGCACCCCCGAAGCTGTCGTTGAAGCAGAACAGCAGCGAAATGTAGAACGCGGCCGATAGCACCAGCCCGGCCGGAATGCCCAGGAAGTTGGCCAGTTGCTGCGCACCCAGGAGTCCCAGCACGAGGCCGCTGACGAGCGCGAAGACCACCACCAGGCCGAACCAGCCCAGCGCGTAGACGAAGAATGCCCCGCGGTTGCGCCACAACGCCAGCGTGCTGGAAAACAGTGCCTGGCCCCAGCTTTGGCCGCCCCAGTGCACCAGCGCCGGCGCGTGCCAGAAGGGCACCGACAACAGGCTGCCCAGCGTCACGGCGGTGAGCAGGCCCGAGAGCACACCCGGTTCACTGAGCAGGGCATCGATCTGCGGCTGCGCCGCGCTTCCCTTGGTCAGCAGGTCTTGCAGGCGCATCCAGGCGTTGTCGGAGATGGCATTGGCCAGCAGCAGGATGCCCACCGCCAGCAGGCCATACAGCACGCAAAGGATCAGCAGCGCGCGGCGGCGTGCCGCGTCGCCCCGCAGCGCTTCGATGAACTGTCGCGGATGCACCGGCCCGTCCAGCAAGGCCGACTGCGCGGCCACCATGAAACCCAGGCTCAGCAGCGGCAGCGCCGCCATTTGCACGATGCCACCGATCAAAGGCACCAGGCTGACCAGCAGGGCGGTCACCAGAAACAGCGCGAACAGCGACGTGAAGGCCACCGGCTTGCGCGCAAACAGGCGCAGCGCATCGGCGATCCAGCGCAGGCCGTGCCTGGCATCGACGGTTTTCAGAATCAGTGACATGTGCGGCTCAAACAAACGGGTGCCAGGGCTGCGAACGGCGCTGCAACAGCACACGCTCGAAGTGCGCAGGGTCTTTGGGTTGCAGCAGCGCCGCGCTGCGGGGCAGGTGCCAGTCCCACAAACGCGAAATCCAGAAGCGCAGCGCGGCGGCACGCAGCAGGGCCGGCATCGCACGCTGCTCGCCTGCGCTGAGCGGCCGCACTTCACGGTAGGCGCGAACGAAGCCTGCGGCGCGCGTCTCGTCCAGCGCACCGCTGCTCAGGTCGGTGCACCAGTCGTTCAGACACACGGCGATGTCGAACAGCAGCCAGTCGGTGCCGGCAAAGTAGAAATCGAAGCAGCCGCACAACGTGTCGGGGCCGGCCGTGTCGTCGAACATCACGTTGTCGCGGAAGAGGTCGGCGTGGATCGGCCCCCGCGGTAGCGCAAGTGCGGCTGGTGACTCGGCCAGCTGTTGCTGGAAAGCCAATTCGTCGCGCAGCACATCGGCCTGCGCTGCGGCCATGTGCGGCAGTACCACCGGCACCGTGCGCTGCCACCAGCCCAGGCCACGCAGGTGTGGCTGCTGCACCGGCAGGCTGCTGCCGGCCACGTGCATGCGGCCCAGCATGCGACCTACCTGCTCGCAGTGGGCCAGCGTGGGTGCCAGGCGGTGGCTGCCGGGCAGGCGGCTCACCACCGCCGCTGGCCGCCCAGCAAGGTGGTGCACCAGCCTGCCGTCGGCGGCGGCTTGCGGCGCGGGCACGGGGATGCCGTGACGCGCCAGGTGTTGCATCAATTGCAGGTAGTAGGGCAGCTCGTCGGCGGCCAGCCGTTCGAACAGCGTCAACACCCACTGCCCGCGCACGGTGGTGGCGTAATAGTTGGTGTTCTCGATGCCGCTCTTGATGCCGACCAGTTCGGTCAGCGCTCCCAGATTCAGGCTTTGCAGCAGGTCGTCGGCAACTGCGAAGCCAACCTCGGTGTAGACGGCCATCGGCGCGTCTAGAAACTCAGAACCTGCCAGGCACTGCGGCCGGCCGCGCCGCGCTGTTGCGAGGCGGGATCGGCGCCGGGCTTGACGATGATCTCGTAGCTGCGCACCTGGCCCACCTTGCTTTGCACCTGCACGCGCACCACCTGACCGCGGCGCCGGGTTTCTTCGATGCGGGCGTTGTCGTCTTCGATCACCGTCACCTGCTCGGGCAACGGCAGGCGAGGCGCAGCGCTGCTGGCAGGCGCCACCGCGAAGGGTTTGTCGGGCGCGGTCGGTTGCGCGCCGGCGCACCACGGCAGCGCCAAGGCCAGGCACAGCAGGCCCTGGTTGGGCAGACGGCATGGAAATCGGTAGGAAGCTGGAACCATAGCCCGCCAATTCTACGCAGCGCGCGGCGCCACCCGGGCGCGCCACAATGCACGCATGAGCGAAAGACTGATGCTGCTGGTTGATGGTTCCAGCTACCTGTACCGCGCCTACCACGCCATGCCCGACCTGCGCGCCGATGGCTTTCCCACCGGTGCCATCCACGGCATGGTGGCGATGATGAAGTGGCTGCGCGAGCGCTACCCGGCCGAGCATGCGGTTTGCGTGTTCGATGCCAAGGGCAAGACCTTTCGCGACGACTGGTACCCCGAATACAAGGCCCAGCGCACACCGATGCCCGACCCGCTGCGCCAGCAGATCGAGCCCATCCACGAGGTGGTGCGGCTGCTGGGCTGGCCGGTGCTGGAAGTGCCCGGCATCGAAGCCGACGACGCCATCGGCACGCTGGCCCGCATGGCCGCGGCCAGCGGCCACCAGGTGCTCATCTCCACCGGCGACAAGGACCTGGCGCAACTGGTGACGGCGCAGGTGACGCTGATCAACACCATGTCCAAGCCGCCCGAGCGGCTGGACATCGAAGGCGTGAAGGCCAAGTTCGGGGTACCGCCGCAGCGCATCATCGACTACCTGACGCTCGTGGGCGACACGGTGGACAACGTGCCGGGCGTCGACAAGGTCGGCCCGAAGACCGCTGCCAAGTGGATCGCCGAGTACGGTTCGCTCGATGGACTGGTTGCTGCCGCTGACACCGTCAAGGGCGCCGTGGGCGACAACCTGCGCAAGGCGCTCGACTGGCTGCCCACCGGCCGCAAGCTCGTCACGGTGGTGACCGACTGCGACCTGGCCGGCCATGTGCAGGGTTGGCCGGCACTGGAAGCGTTGGCGCTGCGCGAGGTGGACCGCGAAGGGCTGCTGGAGTTCTACCAGCGCTACGGCTTTCGCTCGTGGCGCAAGGAGTTGGAGGAATCGCTGGGCCGGCCGGTGACGGTGGGCGCGGGTGGGGCGCCAACCCCGACCCATGTGGGAGCATCGGCTGCATCGGCTGCATCGGCTGCAGGCGGCGCAGCAGCGGTGCCCGCGACAGCGTTGTCCACGACCTCAGCTCCGCTCGCCCGCGACTACGAAACTATCACCACCTGGGACCGCCTGGAGCACTGGCTGCAGCGCCTGCTGGCGGCCGAGTTGGTGGCCGTGGACACCGAGACCGACAGCCTGGACGCGATGTTCGCGCGCATCGTGGGCATCAGCTTTGCCGTCGAGCCGGGCCATGCGGCCTATGTGCCGTTGGCCCACAGCTACCCCGGCGCCGCCGACCAGCTGCCGCTGGCCGAGGTGCTGGCCAGACTCAAACCGTGGCTCGAAGACGCCAGCAAGGCCAAGCTGGGCCAGAACATCAAGTACGACCTGCACGTGCTGGCCAACGCCGGCATCAACGTGCAGGGCTACCGCCACGACACCCTGCTGCAGAGTTACGTGCTCGAGGCGCACCGCACGCACGGCCTGGAAGCATTGGCCGAGCGGCACCTGGGTCGCAAGGGCCTGAGTTACGAAGACCTGTGCGGCAAGGGCGCGAACCAGATTGCGTTTGCGCAGGTGGACATCACGCGCGCGGCCGAGTATTCGGGCGAAGACAGCGAGATGACGCTGCACGTGCACCAGACGCTGCTGCCCCAGGTCGAGGCCGATGCCGGCCTGCGCTTTGTCTACGAGCACATCGAGATGCCGGTTTCGGTGGTGCTGCAGCGCATCGAACGTCACGGCGTGCTGATCGACGCCGCGGTGCTGGCGCGCCAGAGCCATGGCCTGGCCGAGCGCATGCTGGCGCTGGAGCAAGCGGCCTATGCCATTGCCGAGCAGCCGTTCAACATGGGTTCGCCGAAGCAGATCGGCGAGATCCTGTTCGGCAAGCTCGGCCTGCCGGTGAAGAAGAAGACCGCCTCGGGCGCGCCCAGCACCGACGAAGAGGTGCTGCAGGAGTTGGCGGCCGACTATCCGCTGCCGGCCCGCATTCTGGAGCACCGCAGCCTGGCCAAGCTCAAGGGCACCTACACCGACAAGCTGCCGCTGATGGTGAACCCCGCCACCGGCCGTGTGCACACGAACTACGCGCAAGCGGTGGCGGTGACGGGGCGCCTGAGCAGCAACGACCCCAACCTGCAGAACATTCCCATCCGCACGCCTGAGGGCCGACGTGTGCGCGAGGCCTTCATCGCGCCGCCGGGCCACGTCATCATGAGCGCCGACTACAGCCAGATCGAGCTGCGCATCATGGCCCACATCAGCCAGGACCCAGCCTTGCTGCGGGCCTTCGAGCGTGGCCTGGATGTGCACAAGGCCACCGCCAGCGAGGTGTTCGGCATGCCGGTGGAAGAGGTCGACAGTGAACAGCGGCGTTATGCCAAGGTCATCAACTTCGGCCTCATCTACGGCATGGGCGCCTTCGGCCTGGCCAGCAACCTGGGCATCGAACAGAAAGCAGCCAAAGATTTCATCGACAAGTACTTCGCCCGTTTTGCCGGCGTCAAGCAGTACATGGATGAGACCCGCATCAAGGCCCGGGCGCTGGGCTACGTCGAAACCGTGTTCGGTCGCCGGCTGTGGCTGCCCGAGATCAACAGCGGCAACGGCCCGCGCAAGGCCGGCGCCGAACGCCAGGCCATCAACGCGCCGATGCAGGGCACGGCAGCCGACCTCATCAAGCTGGCGATGATCGCGGTGCAGAAGGCGCTGGACGACGAACAGCGCGCCACGCGCATGGTGATGCAGGTGCACGACGAACTGGTGCTGGAAGTGCCCCATGCCGAACTGGACTGGGCACGCGAGGCCATACCGCGCCTGATGGCCGGCGTGGCCCGGCTGCTGGTGCCCTTGCTGGCCGAAGTGGGCGTGGGGCCCAACTGGGACCAGGCCCATTGATGGCGGCTGCCAGCAGGGCCACCTGAGCGCAGTGCAGAATCGACTGTTTTGCCGCCCGAGGAACGCGACGTGGACCTGAAAGTACCGATCACCATCACCGATGAATTGTCCGACGAGGTGATCACCGCCACCGCGCTGCTGAACCTGGCCAGCGGTGAAATCCACCGCGTGGACTATCAGGACTACGACACCGAAGCGCTGGGGTTCCCGTGGGAAAACGAAGAGTACGAATTCACCAGCGGCATGCTGTCCAACGCCGGCAAAGACGTTGAATTCAGCGTGCAGGTGAACCGCACCACGGGCCAGTACGGCGTCAGCGCCAACGAGCTGCTGGAAATCAAGGTCAAGGCAGCTGCGTTGTTTGCCGGTGTCAGCGGCAAGGAGCTGGCCACCAAGGCCGATGGCGGCAGCGGGCGTGGGCGGACTTGAGTCAGCCCGTAGCGCCGCCGGCCTGGCGCCGAGGCGCCGAAGCTGGTGTCGTGACGCGACTTTGACGCGACTTTGACTCGAGCGGCGCGCAACACCCCAAGCTGCGGCGCTGTTGAAACGCCTCTACCAGGGCGGTGAGTCGTCGCCTGCGGCCACCACGGCCGTCGGCGCAACGTTTTTTGAACTTGCAGCAGGCGTGGCGGCTGCGGCCGGCGCTACCGACACCGCAGCGCTGCGCACCAGCGGTCCATCCAGCGCCGCCACCAGGTCGGGTATCAGCTGAGCCAGCTCGCCGGTGGCCAGCGCCACGTCGGTGTCGAAGCCGCTGTCGTCACCGCTGCTCTGCTGTTTGGCGCTTTCCAGCACGACATCCAGCAGCTTGATCTTCTTCATCGTGCCGGCCTCGGTGAGCACGAAGGACACGCGGCCGGCCCAGGTCAGGCCCAGCTGGGTCGGCAGCTTGCCTGCCTTGATGTGCTCGCCGACCTCGTCGATGTCGAGCGTGTGCCGGGCGTAGCGCACGCTGGCCTTTTCGCTGTCGGGTTGCTTGAGCTCGCATTCGCGGTCCAGCGTGAAGCCGGCGGGGCCTTCTTTCTCGCTCAGCCAGGCGGCCATGGCGGTGGCCGGCGACGTGGTGGTCTGCACCAGGTTCAGCTTCAGGCCGCCGCCCAGCAGCTCGGTCAGCCGCGCCAGCACGGCGTCGGCCTTTTTCACGCTGCCGGTGTCGAGCAGCACGAGGCCGGCCTTGGCGTCCAGCCACACCAGGGTGTGGCCGCGTTTGGGGAATGCGCGTGGCATCAGGCTGTGGATGATCTCGTCCTTGATCTCGCGCGCCTTTTTGCCCTTCAGGCGCCGGCCGGTGTCTTGTTCGATCTTGTCGAGCTGCGCCTCGAGCTCGGTTTTCACCACCGCGCCGGGCACGGCCCTGGTTTCAGTGCACAGCTTCAGGATCACCTGGCCAGCCACGCTTTCGGCCAGCGCGCCGTGGCGTTTGCCGCGCGGCGGTACCCAGCCGGCCGACTCCGGCTGGCTGGGCGAGCAGGGCACGAAGCGGGCCGTATCGAGCCGCTCTTCGAACTGTTGCAGCGTGGGTTGCTCCCACTGGTCGATCTGGTAGACGAGTGCGTTCTTGAACATGGGTGTGAGTGTCGAGTTCGGGTGCTGCTCTCTCTGGCTGGCAGGGCGAGAAAGCAAGAAGGATCAGATTGGGGAGTAGGCCAGCCTGACGTAGATGGGTGCAAAGGCTTCGGCCTGCGTCACTTCCAGCAGGTGCTCGCGCGA
>JBBQMM010000083.1:0-12231 GCA_038328935.1 Burkholderiales bacterium | reverse complement strand
CAGGCCGCAGGGCGCTGAGGCCGGGCTGCAGCGCGTTGTGGTGCGGCCGCTGGTGCTGAAGGGGTTGCCGGTGCTGAGCTTCGTCTACAGCTACGCCACACGCGACATCACCAAGAATCTGACGCTGCCCGAGGGTCTGGCCCTCATCGATGAGCTGCTGGGTTCCAGCTTTCGCAACGCTCACCTGACCACGCCTGATGGCGAGACGCAACTGGTGCTGAGCAAGAAGGGCAAGGCGCAGCTGTCGGTGCATGGGTCTGCGCTTGCGCTGGCCCGGCCTGGCGGCGCTGGCCGGGTGCCAGGTGAAGCAGCCGCGCCGTCGATTGAGCCGGGCATGTCGCCCAACAGGGCGCCAGTATCAGAAACGCCAGCTGCGACGGCTGCGCATGACCGCCAAAAGCAACGCTGGCTGGACATCAACCGCCCCTTCCTCGCGGCGCTGGGTATCACCACGCCGCAGCATCAGCTGGTGCCGGCCATGGCGCGCAAGTGGAAGCAGATCAACAAGTTCGTCGAAATCTTCGCGCATGCGCTCGCTTCGTCTGGATTGGCGCAGGCGCAGCACATCCGTGTGGTCGACTTCGGCGCCGGCAAGGCCTATCTCAGTTTTGCGGTGCACGACTGGCTGCGCCACACGCAGGGCCTGCAGGCCGAAGTGGTGGGTGTGGAACTGCGCGAGGACCTGGTGGCGCAGGGCCGGCGCACCATCGCCGAATTGGGCTTGCAGGGCATTCGGATCGAGCAGGGCGACGTGCGTGAATGGCGTGCCGGCCCGATGAACGTGATGATTGCGCTGCACGCCTGCGACACCGCCACCGACCACGCCATACACCTGGGTATCAGGGCTGGCGCGCAGATCATCCTGTGCTCGCCCTGCTGCCACAAGCAGTTGCGCCCGCAGCTGCTGAGTCCGCACCCTTTGCGCAGTGTGTTTCAGCATGGCATTCATGCCGAACAGCAGGCTGAAATGGTCACCGACAGCCTGCGCGCGCTGCTGCTGGAAGCGCAGGGCTACGAGACCCAGGTCTTCGAGTTCGTGGCACTCGAGCACACGCGCAAGAACAAGATGATCCTGGCCGTGAAGCGGCCCGTGGCCAAGCCGCCTGATGAAGCGCTGGCCCAGGTGCAAGAGCTGAAGCGGTTCTTCGGTGTGCGTGAGCAGTGCCTTGAAAGCCTTCTTGCGCAGCCGGTAGCAGCGCTTTAAGCAAGGCGGGGAGCACTGCAACTTCACAGGGGTTCCACCTCGGTTGCATTCGCGGTGTCACAAGCTCGCTAGCGTCAGATGTTAGCTGGCGCCACACCGCCCGGCTGGGCCAGAATAGACAGGATGAATCTAGCGCCTCAGCCCCGAAATCCGCTCCACGGACTGACGCTGGAACAGATGGTCAACGCGTTGCAGGCGCGCTATGGCTGGGACGGCTTGGCACTGCGCATCCCTCTGCGTTGCTTCGAAAGTGATCCCACCATTGCCAGCAGCCTGAAGATGCTGCGCAAGACACCCTGGGCGCGCGAAAAGGTCGAGAGCTTGTACCTGTTCATGCTGCGCGAGGTCAAGCGCAGCAGCATCTGAGGCTGGTGCGAGTCTGTTGGTTCGGGTCAGGGGAATCGGGTCACGTCTCTCGTTACTCGTTCAAAACTGGTGGCTTGGCGGATAGCAGACGGGAAGCCTGAGCCTAGCGACCTGCCTGAGCTTGGTGACCGGCCTACTGCGACGCTCGTCTCTTGAACCTTGGTCGTCGCTTCCTCTTCGCCCACACCATCCGGCTGCAATGGCGGCGGAGGATACCGAGGTTGCGTATTCAATTTATGCCGGCTGGCCGGAGGGACACGATCTATACGCTGGCCGCCGAAGAATACGGCACGGAGTTCCTGCGCTGGGGTGGCGGCACGAGCGGACTGCAAGCGACTGCGCAACCGGACTGCGCATTTGCAGCCAGAGTTGCTGCGCGACCCACATCTCGCGTTTTTTGAGGCGGCGAACCCCCGGTTCGCCGAGGGCGCCATGCTGGTTTGCCTGTGCCCGCTGAACATATCCAACTGGCGACCATCGCGACCCTCGCCGTGGGCCCGGACGCTGCGGCTGAAGGCGTGGCGAAGGCAAAGCCAGGCGATGGCACAGGCATTCGATTCGCGGCGTAGAAGCCCCGCACCGCCTTGCGGCTCAAGCGCCGGCTTGCATGAAGGCGCGGGCCCAGTCGCCGCAGTCGCCGTTGGCGATGGCAGCGGGGCTGGCATCAGCCACCAGGCGGCCTTGGCGCAACAGCAGCACGCGCGCGCCCAGGTCCAGCGCGTCGGCCGGGTCGTGGGTGATGATCAAGGCGCCCTGGCCTTTGGCCAACTGGGTTTTCAGGCGTAACACCAGGTCGGTACGGGTCAAGCGGTCGACATTGCCGAAAGGCTCGTCGAGCAACAACAGCCGGCTGTCGGCAGCCAGGGCGCGCGCCAACGAGACGCGCTGCGCCTCACCGCCCGAGAGCGTGGCCACATCGCGCCCTTGCATGTCGGCCAGGCCCATGTCCAGCAAGGCCTGGCGGGCACGTGCCAAGCGTGCCGCTTTGTCGGGGTTGCGGATGGCCAGGGCCACGTTTTCCACGGCGTCGAGGTGGGGAAACAGTGTGGCGTCCTGAAAAGCCACCGCCAGCTGACGCTTCTGCGGCGGCTGCAGAACACGGCCCGGGCCCGATGCCAGTTGGCCATGCAGATGGACCTCACCCCCACGGGGTGTGTCAAACCCGGCGATCAGGCGCAGCAACGAGGTCTTGCCACTGCCAGAAGGTCCGAGCAGGGCCAGCACTTCGCCGGGCGCCATGGCAAACGACAGCTCCGACAGCACGGTCTTGCCGGACAACTGTTGCGACAGGTTCTGGATTGAAAGCACAGGCTCCTCGATCAGTCAGCGCCGGCGGCCGTCCAGCCGGTCCATGCGCCACCACAGCAAGGCCAGCGGCAGCAGCATCAGCAGTTGCGACAGCAGCACCCACACGGCAGCGCGGTCCATGTTTTGGTGGCGCGAAAAGGCATAGATCTTCAGCGCCAGACTTGGGTGGTCGAAGGGCTGCAGCGTCAGGTTCAGGTCCACCTCTTTGACGGCCTCCATGAACACCAACGCGCAGCCCAAGAATAGCGCCGGGCGCAGGTGGCCGGCAAATGCCAGCGCACGCGCCTTCAAAGGACCAGCGCCGTGGACCAGCGCGGCTTCGATCAGTTGCGCAGGCGTGCGGCGCAACGCGTCCAGCAGCGGTAGCAGGGCAAAGGGCATCAGCCGCAGCGCCACAGCCAGCACGACCAGCACGGCGGTGTCGCGCCAAGCCCCGAGCCACTGCGCCAGGTTCGAGCCATCCCGGCTCATCATGACAAAGGCCAGGGCCAGCACCAATGTCGGCAAAAAGTAGTTGGCCAGGAACAGCCAGGGCATGCGCTCTGACCAGCGGTCGGCCCAACTGCGCCGGCTGCCCGCGCGCATCACGGCAGCCACCAGCAGACACACCGCCAGCACCAGCAGCACGCTGCCCATGGCAGTGAGCAGGCTGCCGAGCATGTCGCCAGGGATGTCTTCGAAGCGCGTGCGGCTCCAGCGTTTCTCGGCCCAGCGCACCGTGATCACCTGCGGGATGGCAAAGCCGGGCACGGCCCACAGCAGGCTCCAGCCCAATACCGCCCACGCTGCCGGGCCGCGCAGCGCACGCAGCGACGCGGCAGCCGCTGCGGGTGGCACCGGGTTTTGGCTGATCAACGCGGTCGAGGCCCAGGCTGCCACCCCCACGAGCACCAGCGTGGGCAGCACCAGCACGCTGGCACCGATGGCCGCGACCACCGAACTCTGGCTGGCAAACCAAAGGCTGTGGATGCCCAGGCTCAGGGTTGGAACGCCCAGCCGCTCGGCAGCCGCGTAGTCGCCCAGGCATTGCGCGAACACGATCAACAACCCGGCAGCCACCGGCACAGCGTAAGCCGGCAGATGCACGCGCAGCAGCCGCTGGCGCCAACCCATCCCAAACGACGCAGCCAGCTCGGCGAAAGCCCGCGGCATACGCGACGCGGCCACCCGAAAAACGACAAACAAGTAGGGCGCGCAGGCCAGTCCCAGGTGCATCGCCAGCGCATACTGGCTTGTAAAGAAGTCTGACGAGGACCAGACCATCCAGGTGCTGGCCGTGACGTGTGGCGCAAACAGCAGCGGCAGCAGTGCCAGCAGCGAAACCAGCCGCCGCCCGGCAAAGTCGAAACGGCTGACCAGCACGGCCGGCAACGCGCCTGCAGCAAATGCCACGGCAGCGGCCAGCAGCGCCACCTGCAGGCTGTTGGCGGCTTGCCACGGCAAGGTGGTGGAGGCAAAGTGCGCCAGCCAACCACCCTGTTGCAGCACCGGTAGCGCGGTGGCCAGCAGGTAACCGGCCGGAAACAGGGCGCAAACGCCCAACGCGACCGTCAGCGCCAGGCGCGGGGCGTCAACGCTCAGCGTCAAACCGGATCTCGTTCACCAGCTTGATCGCGTCTTCGCGATTGCCGGCAATGGCGCGCAGAGGCACGAAGTCCATCTTGAAGCGGCCGCCGGCCAGCCCCTGCTCGGCGCCCAGCTGCACCATCGCCGCATTCACGCCCACAGCGGGCAGCACCGAGTACTGGCGCGTGGCCTTGACCATGGCGTCCTGACTTTCGCGCGAGGCTATGAACTCCAGCAGCTGCAGCGCCAGGTCGCGGTTGCCCTGGGCCTTGGTCATGGCCACCCCCGAACGCATGATGAAACTCCCCTTGCCGGCCTGGTTCGGGAAGTACATGCCCACGGCATCGGCCCAGGGCTTTTGCTCCGGGTTGGCAGCCATCAAGGGGTGGTAGTAGGTGTTCATCAACGCCAGATCGCACTTGCCCTCGAAGATCGCTCTGGCCTGCTCGCGGTCGTTGCCCCGGGGGGTGCGAGCCAGGTTGTTGGAAATGCCGCCGATCACGGCGCGGCTTTTCTCGGCGCCGTACGAAGCCATGAACATGCCCCACAGCGCCAGGTTGTAGTCGTGGCTGCCAGAGCGGACGCAGATCCGGCCTTTCCATTTCGGCGAAGTCAGGTCTTCGTAGGTTGACAGCTCGGACGGCTTGACGCGCGCCCGCGAGTAGGCGATGACCCGGGTACGGTAGGCGTCGACAAAGAACAGGTCGTTCGTGCCCATGAACTCCGGCGGAATGGCAGCCTTGATGGCGGGCGAGACGATGGGCAGAAGCAGCCCGCGATCAGCGGCGATCTCCAGCAGTTCGGCGTCCGCGGTGATGACGACGTCGGCTTCGGTCGGGCGCGATTCGAGCCGGTTGACCAGGCCCTGGCCCATGAAAACGCCTTCTACCTTGGCGCCGGTGCGGGCCTCGAAAGCATCAAGCGTCGGGCGCACCATGCCTTGGTCTGAGCGGTCTGAGATGACGCGAAGAACCCGCTGTTGCTGAGCCACGGTGGCCGAAGCGAAAGCCAGGCCCGCGATCATGAGTAGACAGTGAGTCAGGAGCGTGAGCATGGTCGATTCCTTGCGATGAACGTGAATGAACTGCGGCGACTGCCTTCACTCTAGCCCAGGATGCAGCCCGGTAGGACCCGCAAAGGCGCAAATGACGGGTTTTCGGCACCCTTGTTCAAGGGGGCAGTGCGCACCTCTGGTGACCGGGAGCAGGTTTTCAAACAGCATCTTCGAGCCCACTCGGACGCGCGCGCCCGGTTTGGCGTGGTTGACGTGGAAGTTCCGGTGTTGCCGAGTGCACGCTGATCCGGAACCGGTGCCCGGTCAGTCGATCCGCTATACCGACCAACTCGAAGACCCGAACCCGCCCGGTGAACAGCAAGTGACGCTGGCCTTTAAACCGGTGTTCTGCGGCATCGAGGTCAGCATCGAACAAGCCGGCATCGCCGGCGCCAATCCGCTGGAGATGTGTTACCTGGGCTGACAGGAGTTGCTGACTCTGCTGGCCACGCTGGTTGAACCGGACGTTCCCCGTTGAAGGTTGCCGACATGCCGTGTTGCTGGCGGTTGGGCTCGCTGTTTGTCTCGGTATATGTCTACGTATATGTGTCGGTATACGTCTCGGTATATGTCTCGGTATATGTCTCGCTATCGGGTTCGCAGTTGGACCCGCTGTCGGGCTTGCTGCTTACCAAGCTCGATGGCTGAGCATGGCAGTTGCCGGGCGATACGCCTGGTGGTCTGTTCTGAGGCATTCAAGGGCGTGCTGTGCTGCGCTGCCGCACTGCCGCTGCGCCGCGGCGCCGTCATGGCGCCGCGTGTGCAGGCCCGGGTTGATGGGGGTCTTGGCGCTTCGTACCGCGTGCGAGACTGGCGAACGGAGATGATGATCGATTCCTCCACCTGCCCACACTTCAGGAGCGACGATGGACCGAGAGCCTTTTGATCTGGTGGTGATGGGGGCGGGGTCGGGCGGCGTGCGCGCAGCGCGCGTCGCGGCGCAGCGGGGCATGAAGGTGGCCATTGCCGAACACAGCCGCGTCGGGGGCACCTGCGTGATACGGGGCTGCGTGCCCAAGAAACTGCTGATGTATGCATCACAGTTTCACGATCAGTGGCAGGACGCGCGCGGTTTTGGTTGGCCGCTGGGCGACCTGCCGCAGCACGATTGGCCCGCTCTGGTGGCGGCGGTGGGCGCGGAAGTGTCACGGCTGGAGGTCATTTATCGGCAGCTGCTGGGCGCCGCGGGAGTCGAGCTCATCGATGGCGCCGCCCGCTTGCTCGGGCCCGGCGTGGTGCAGGTGGCGGGGCGTGTGCTCGCGGCGCCGCGCATCATCGTGGCCACCGGTGCACGACCGCAGCGGCCCGCCTGGCCCAGTGCCGAACTGGCCATCACGTCAGACGACTGCTTCAGTCTGCCCCAGCGGCCACCACGTTTGTTGGTGGTGGGTGGTGGTTACATCGCGCTTGAATTCGCCGGCATCTTTCGCCGCCTGGGCAGCCGGGTGGTGATGGCGCATCGGGGGGCGCTGCCGTTGCGCAGCTTTGATGAAGACGTGCGCCAGCATTTGGCCAACGAGCTGGCGGCTGGTGGCCTCGACACGCGCTGGGGCACCCAGCCGCTGTCCATCGAGCGTGCCGACAGCGGCGCGCTGCGCGTGGCGCTGGCCCATGGCAGCGGCACCAGCCACGAAGACTTCGACGCCGTGCTGTTGGCCACAGGCCGGCAGCCGGCCACTGCAGGCATCGGCCTGGCAGAAGCCGGCGTCAGGCTTGGGGCGGTGGGCGAGGTCATCGTCGACGAGCACAGCCGCACCAGCGCCGACGGCATCTGGGCGGTGGGCTATTGCACCAACCGCATGAACCTGACCCCGGTGGCCATTCGAGAAGGCCACGCAGTAGCCAACGGCATGACCGACGGCCCGGCGCTGAGCATCAACTACCGCAACGTGCCGCTGGCGGTGTTCAGCCAGCCACCCGTGGCCGCGGTGGGCCACACCGAAGCCAGTGCGAGGGCGGCATTTGCCGAGGTCGACATCTACCGCACGGCTTTCCGGCCGATGCGCGCCACCATCAGTGGCCGCGCCGAACGTGCGTTGATGAAGCTGGTGGTGCGGCGCGACACCCAGCAGGTGGTGGGCGCGCACATGGTGGGCAACGACGCGCCGGAGATCCTGCAGGGCCTGGCGATTGCCGTGAACGCGGGTTTGACCAAAGCGCAATTCGACGCCACGGTCGGCATCCACCCCACGGCCGCCGAAGAGTTCGTGACGTTGCGACAGCCTGTGGGTTAGGACGCGCGCAACACGGCTGCATCACGCCTGCATCACGGCTGCAGCCGTGCTGCAGCGCGGTCAGCGCTGTCGCCGCGCCGCCCTCAGGAGTCGATCTTGATGCCGGCGTCCTTCACCAGCCGTGTGTACTTGGTGCGCTCTTTCTGCATGAACTCGGCAAAGCGTTCAGGGCTACCGCCCGAGTCTTCGGCCCCGGCGGTGGCCAGCCGTTCGGCCACGTCGGGCAACGCCAGCGCGCGGTTGATGTCCTCGTTCATGCGCTTGACCAGCGATGCCGACATGCCCTTGGGGCCTGCCAGGCCGTACCAGGTGGTGGCGTCGAAACCCGGCAGCTCCGATTCAGCCACCGTGGGCACGTTGGGGTAGGCCTTGGACCGCTGCGCGCGGGTCTGTGCCACGGCCACCACCTTGCCCGACTTCACATGCGGCGTGGCGGCTGTCATGGTCTCGAAGCTGTACTGCACCTGCCCACCGATGAGGTCGATGATCAGCGGCCCTGATCCGCGGTAAGGAATGTGCAGCGCAAACACCTTGGCCTGGTGCTTGAACAGTTCCAGCGCCAGGTGTTGTGCCGAGGCCGGCCCCGATGAACCAAAGGTCAGATGGCCCGGCCGGGCACGACAGGCGGCGATGATGTCTTTCACCGTGCGTGCCGTCTGCTCGGTGTTGCAGATCAGCAGGTTGGGTGTCACGCCGACCAGGCTGATGGGCGAAAAATCGGTCTCGGCGTTGTAGCTCAGCCTGGGTTGCAGCGCCGGCGCGATGGCGTGGCTGTTGATGTGCGCCATCAGCAGCGTGCTGCCGTCGGGGTTCTGCTTGGCCACGTAATCGGCGGCCAGCACGCCGGCTGCACCGGCCTTGTTTTCGATGATGACGTTGCTCTTCCACGCCTCTTGCAGCTTGGGCGCCAGGATGCGGGCCAGGATGTCGGTGCCGCCACCCGGCGGGAACCCGACCACGATGCGCACCGGGCCCGGCGTCAGCGACTGGGCGCGCAGCGATGGTGCGCCCACCGTGGCGGCTGCACCCAGTGCAGCGGTGAAGGTGCGTCTGCGGATCATGTGTATCTCCAGCTGTGGTTAAGGTGGTCGGTGCCGTCAATCCTTGGCCGTTGCGGCGGGCAGCGTGTGTGCTGCAAAGTGGTCCATCGCGGCCTGCACGCCGCTGCCGGTGGTCTTGACGCCGGCCAGCTTCAGGCCCATCTCGACGCCGGCCACCATGGCCACCAGCGTGAGGTCGTTGCTGTCGCCCAGATGGCCCATGCGGAACATGCGCCCCTTCAGTTTGCCCAGCCCTGTGCCCAGCGACAGGTCGAAGCGCTGGTGAATGAGCTTGCGCAGCGCATCGGCGTCCACACCCGGCGGCGTGATGACGCCGGTGAGCACCGGCGAATAGACGGAAGGGTCGGCGCACTGGATGGGCAGCCCCCACGCGCTGACGGCTGCGCGCACGCCGCCGGCCCAACGCTGGTGGCGCGCAAACACCTGCTCCAGGCCTTCAGCCAGCAGCATGTCGAGCGCTTCGCTCAAGCCGTACAACAAGTTGGTGCTGGGCGTGTAGGGCCAGTAGCCGTCGGCGTTCATCGCCACGATGTCGTCCCAGGCCCAGAAGGCCTTCGGCAGCCTGGCCTCTTTAGCCGCGGCCAGTGCCTTGGGTGACAGCGCGTTGAAGCTGATGCCCGGCGGCAGCATCAGGCCCTTCTGCGAGCCGCTGACGGTGACGTCCACGCCCCATTCGTCGTGCCGGTAGTCGGCGCTGGCCAGGCCGGAGATCGAGTCCACCATCAACAGGGCAGGGTGGCCGGCGGCATCGATGGCGCGGCGCACGGCGGCGATGTCGCTGGTGACGCCGGTGGAGGTTTCGTTGTGCACCACGCACACCGCGCGAATGCGGCGCTCGGTGTCGCTGCGCAGCCGTGCTTCGATCAGGTCGGCCTGCACGCCGCGCCGCCAGCTGGGCGCATGGGGCAGCTCCGGGTCGTCACCCTGCCAGGCCAGCAGCTCGGTCTGCAAACCCAGGCGCTGGGCCAGCTTCTGCCACAGGCTGGCGAAGTGGCCGGTTTCGTACATCAGCACGGTGTCGCCGGGCGAGAGCACGTTGGCCAGCGCCGCTTCCCAGGCGCCGGTGCCCGATGCCGGGTAGATGGCCACCGGGTGCTGCGTCTTGAACACCTGGCGGATACCGGTCAGCACCTTCAGACCCAGCACGCCGAATTCCGGGCCGCGGTGGTCGATGGTGGGTAGGCTGATGGCGCGCAGGATGCGGTCGGGCACCGGGCTGGGCCCAGGGATCTGCAGGAAATGACGGCCGGTGGCGTGTTGGTTCAGTTGCAGCATGGGTCTTCCTTGGCGGTCTAGTTTTGCATGCAAATGGGGCGCCGACATCAGCATTTCCTCTGATCGGCGCGTTTCGTGGGTGTCTGGTTTTGAATGCAAAATGGGCTTCAACTACCAACGTCGCCAACCCTTGCCATGGCACCGATCATCGAGATGGCCCCGTTGGGCCTGACCGCCCAGGTGGCTGCGCGCCTGCGTTCGCAGCTCGTCGAAGGCCAGATTCCACCCGGTGCGAAGCTCAACGAGCGCGTGCTGTGCGAGTGCCTGCACGTGTCTCGCACGCCATTGCGCGAGGCCATCAAGTTGCTCGCCCATGAAGGCCTGGTGGACCTGCTGCCCAACCGCGGCGCGGTGGCGGTAAAGCTCGGCGCGGCCGATATCGGCCATAGCTTTGAAGTGCTGGCGGCGCTGGAGGCGCAGTCGGGCGAGTTGGCGGCGCAGCGCATCAGCCCGGAACAGCTGACCGAGCTGCGCGCCAAGCACCACGAGATGCTGGCCGCCTACGAACGCCGCGACCTCTCGGGCTACTACCGGCTGAATGCCGCCATCCATGCCGGCATCAATGAGGCGGCGGCCAACCCGGTGCTGACCCACACCTATGCGCGCATCAACGCGCGTGTGCAGTCGCTGCGCTTTCGCACCAACCAGGACGAAGCCAGCTGGCGTCTGGCCGTGCAGGAGCACCACACCATGATCGAGGCCTTGAGCGAAGGCGACGGCAAAGCGCTGGGCCAGGTGCTGGCCGAGCACCTGCTGCACAAGCGCGACACCGTGCTGGCGCTGATGCAGCGCGGTGACCTTGAATCCACCAAAACAGCGCCGCCCGCGGCGCGCAGCAAGGCGCAGCGCCAATGAAGCCTGAATCAACGGCCACGCTGGCCCCACCCGCTGGCACCGTGCCGCCGCCCAACGAGGCCTGCGCCGAACTCGAACGCCGCCTGCGGCGCGAAACCCGCGGGCAGCTGATGTTCGATGCCGCTTCGCGTGGTCGTTATGCCACCGATGCGTCCATCTACCAGATCATGCCGGTGGGTGTTTTCGTGCCGCAGGACGACACCGACGTGGCCACCGCGCTGGCCGTGGCGCGCGACACCGGCGTGCCGGTGCTGCCGCGCGGCGGCGGCACCAGCCAATGCGGCCAGACGGTAGGGGCGGCGCTGGTCATCGACACCAGCAAGCACCTGCGGCAGCTGCTGGCGGTAGACACCGAAGCGCGCACGGCCGTGGTGCAGCCCGGCATGGTGCTGGACCACCTGAACGCAGCGCTGAAAAAGCATGGCCTGTGGTACCCGGTAGACGTGTCGACCAGTGCGCAGGCCACGCTGGGTGGCATGGCGGGCAACAACAGCTGCGGATCGCGCTCCATCGCCTACGGCAACATGGTGCACAACGTGGCTGGCGCCAGCGCCTGGCTGGCCGACGGCACGGTGGTCGACTTCGGCCCCATGGACGGCCTGGCGGGCCGCGCGCGCGAACTGGGCGCGTTCGTGCGCGGCCTGGCCCACCGCCACCAGGACGAGATCGAACTGCGCTGGCCGAAGGTGCTGCGCCGCGTGGCCGGCTACAACCTGGACATCTTTCACAACCAGAGCGAAAGGCCGTACACCGCGGACGGCAGCGTGAACCTGGCGCACCTGCTGGTGGGCAGCGAAGGCACGCTGGCCTTCACGCGCAGCCTGACGCTGAAGCTGGCCGAGTTGCCACGCGGCAAGGTGCTGGGCATCGTCAACTTCGCGAGCTTCCGCCAGGCCATGGCGGCGGCGCAGCACATCGTCAAGCTCGGCCCCACCGCGGTGGAGCTGGTCGACCGCATCATGATCGAGCTGGCGCTGACCAACCCGGCCTTCAGGCCCACGATGCAGACGGCGCTGATCGGCAGGCCCGAAGCCATTTTGCTGGTGGAGTTTGCCGGCGCCGACGCTGCCGCGCTGAAAGCCCGGCTGGCCGACCTGGCAGCGCTGATGGGTGACCTGGGGCTGGCGGGCAGCGTGGTGCCGATGGCGCAAGAAGCGGCGCAGAAGAGCCTGTGGGAAGTGCGCAAGGCCGGCCTGAACATCATGATGAGCCTGAAGGGCGACGGCAAGCCGGTGAGCTTCATCGAAGACTGCGCTGTGCCGCTGGAGCACCTGGCCGAATACACCGACGGCCTGACCGAGGTCTTCG
>JBBQMM010000082.1:0-12251 GCA_038328935.1 Burkholderiales bacterium | reverse complement strand
ACCGCCAGGCCGTGCGCGGGGTCCAGTGCCTCTTGTGCAGCGGCACCGGCCGCGCCCCACAGCGGCAGCTCGGCGCTGGCGTCGATGAGCTTGCACTTGGCGCGCATCACGTACATCGAAAGCCGCTTCAGCGTGGCCGGCAACAGGTCGGCGCTGCAGGCCAGCAACAGCTCGTCGCCTACGCCGTGCCACACCACCATCGTGGCGAGCAGTCGGCCCTTGACCGAGCAGTAGCCGGCGAGCCGGGCCCGGCCGGCCTCCAGATGCTGGACGTCCTGCGTCAGTTGCCCCTGCAGGAAGCTTGCCGCTTCGGCGCCCTGGGCCCGTATCAGGCCCCATTCGGTGAGGCGACACAGTCCCGCGGCGATGGCTGCGGGGGCTTCGTTGTCCAGGCTTTGCATGTTCATCAGCGAATTATCATCGCCGCCCTATGTCGTATCGATCTCAGGGTTCTGCACGGCTGGCCGGCCGGCCAGGCACACGCGGCGGCGTGATGCTGCTGGCCGTGCTGGCGCTGCTGGCGGTGTTGGTGCTGGCAGCTGCAGCGGCGGCGGTCACGGTG
The DNA here is from genome assembly GCA_038328935.1 of Burkholderiales bacterium. Classification (GTDB taxonomy): domain Bacteria; phylum Pseudomonadota; class Gammaproteobacteria; order Burkholderiales; family Burkholderiaceae_C; genus Rubrivivax. The sequence continues at coordinate 11,689 of JBBQMM010000082.1, read as the reverse complement.
TACCTGTGGATCGACCGGCCCTTGACACTGGCGGGCAGCTCGGCCGAGCTGTCCATCGAGCCGGGCGCCACGCCCAGGGACATCGCGCAGGCCTGGGTGAATGCCGGTGTGCGCAGCGAACCGCGCTGGCTGTACGAATACTTCCGCTGGTCCGGTCAGGCGCGCAAGATCCGCGCCGGCAGCTACGAGGTGGAGACCGGCGTCACCCCGCGGCTGTTGCTGGCCAAGATGGTGCAGGGCGCCGAGACCATGGAGCAGGTGCGGGTGATCGAAGGCTGGACCCTGCGCCAGATGCGCACTGCGCTGGCCCAGGCGCCGCACTTGAAGCAGACCAGTGCCGTCATGACCGACGAGCAGTTGATGGCCGCGCTAGGCCAGCCCGGAGTGCCGGCCGAAGGGCGCTTCTTTCCTGACACCTACTTCTACTCGCGCGGCGTGAGCGACCTCACCGTGCTCAAGCGCGCGCACCAGGCGCTGCAACAGCGGCTGCAAGCGGTGTGGGCCGAGCGCAGCCCCGGCACGCCGCTGAAAAGCACCGACGAGTTGCTGATCCTGGCCTCCATCGTGGAAAAAGAAACCGGCTCCAAGGCGGACCGCGGCCTGGTGGCCGGCGTCTTCACCAACCGGCTGCGCATCGGGATGCGGCTGCAGACCGACCCGACGGTGATCTACGGCCTGGGCGAGCGTTTCGACGGCAACCTGCGCCGCCGCGACCTGGAGGCTGACACCCCCTTCAACACTTACACGCGCGCCGGGCTGCCGCCGACCCCCATCGCCTTGCCCGGCCAGGCTTCTTTGCGCGCCGCCATCAGGCCCGACGCCACGAAGGCGCTGTACTTCGTGTCGCGCGGCGACGGCAGCAGTGCCTTCAGCGAGTCGCTGGAAGCGCACAACCGCGCGGTCAACAAGTACCAGCGCGGTGGCCGCTGAACCGCCTGTGACCAACGGCCGCTTCATCACCTTCGAAGGCATCGACGGCGCCGGCAAGAGCTCGCACATCGGGGCCCTGGCCGAGTGGCTGCGTGCGCGCGGCGCCGAAGTGGTGCTGACGCGCGAGCCCGGTGGCACGCCGCTGGCAGAGACGCTGCGCGGCCTGATCCTGCACGAAGCGATGGACCCTCTAACGGAAGCACTGTTGGTGTTTGCGGCTCGGCGCGACCACCTGACGCAGTTGATCGTGCCCGCGCTGCAGCGCGGCGCCACGGTGCTGTGCGACCGTTTCACCGACGCCAGCTACGCCTACCAGGGCGGTGGCCGCGGCTTCGACCGGGCGCTGCTGGCGCAACTGGAAAGCTGGGTCCAGCAAGGGCGCCAGCCCGACCTGACCTTGTGGTTCGACCTGCCGGCGGCCACTGCGGCCGAACGCCGGGCTGCCGTGCGCACGCCCGACCGCTTCGAGACCCAGGACGAACCGTTTTTCCACCGCGTGCGTGCTGCCTATGCCGAGCGAGCCGCCGCCGCACCCGGCCGATTTGCCGTCATTGACGCCGTCGGCGCCCGCGACGAGGTCTGGGCGCGGGTGATGCAGGCCGTCAGCACACGGGGCTGGTTTTGAGCGCCGCCGCCGCGTTGCTGGTGCACCCCGATGGCCAGCTGCCCCTGCCCTGGCTGGGCGAGCCCTTGCAGCAGGCCCTGCACAGCCACCGGGGCCATGCGTTGCTGGTGCACGGCAGCCCCGGGGTGGGTGTGCTGGCCTTTGCCCTGGTGTTGGCGCAGAGCTGGTTGTGTGAAGACACCGGCCAGGCCAGCGCTGGCAGCCCGACGAGGCCAGCCTGCGGCCGCTGCGGCAGCTGCCGGCTCTTTCAATCGCATGTGCACCCCGATCTGATGGTGCTGATGCCCGAGCTGCTGCGCCAGCAGCATGCCTGGCCGCTGTTCGGCGACAAGCCAGAAGGTGAGGACAGCAAGAAGAAGCCCAGCCGCCAGATCCGCATCGACGAGGTGCGGGCCATGCTGGACTGGGCCGGCAAGACCTCGTCGCGCGGGCGCGGCAAGGTGGTGGTGCTGCACCCGGCCGAGGCGCTCAACCTGCAGTCGGCCAGTGCCTTGCTGAAGACGCTGGAAGAACCGGCGCCGGGTACACGGCTGGTGCTCACCGTGTCCGACACCAGCACCGTGCTGCCCACCGTGCGCAGCCGCTGCCAGCAGCTGCGGCTGCACCCGCCCAGCAACACTGCAGGCACGGCGTGGCTGGCAGGGCAGGGCGTGGCGGAGTCGCAGGTGCTGCTGGCAGCGTGTTCAGGGCGGCCACTGGACGCCCTGGCGCTGGCTGAAGCCGGTGTCGACGGCGCCGCCTGGGCCCGCTTGCCGCAGGCCGTGGCGCGCGGGCAGGCGGGAGTCTTTGGCGGCTGGCCCGTGCCGCGCGTGCTGGATGCGTTGCAAAAACTCTGCCACGACGCCATGGCCATTGCAGCCGGCGCTGGCGCGCGCTACTTCCCGTCAGCTGCCTTGCCTGCGGCGGCGGCCGGCACCCCTGCAGCCAACCTGGCAGCCTTGTCGGCGTGGTCCGAGGAGCTTGCGCGCGTGGCGCGCCATGCCGAACATCCCTGGAACGAAGCGCTGCTGACCGAGGCCATGGTCACGGCCGGTGCGCGTGCTTTGAGGGGGCGGCTGTAGCCAACGATCAACCTGCCCCGGCGTCCGCAACCCGACCGGCAGCCAAGGTATTCCCGACCGGCGCTTTATCGGCTGGGGTGTCCGGCTCGTCTGGCCGGCTCGTATGTCCGGCTCATGGTGTTGCCTCTTCACCGGATGGCCTTCGATACACTCCCTGTATGAATGACCGCGTTCCCCTTGCCACCCGAGCGAGTCCTTTGGACCTGGCGTTGCCCGGTGGCGCAAACCCCGTGGCGGCCAGCGCAAGGCCGGCAGTCATACAACTGGTCTTTCGCGAAAAGGGCGCGCTCTACGCGGCCTACATGCCGTTGCTCACCGACGGCGGGCTTTTTGTTCCCACCACGCGCGACTACAAGCTGGGCGAGGACATCTACCTGCTCTTGTCGCTGCCCGACGACCCGCAGCGCTTCCCGGGGGCCGGCAAGGTGTCCTGGATCACGCCCGTGAACGCATCCGGCGGTCGCACCCAGGGCGTCGGGGTTCGATTTCCAAACGACGAAAAGTCCAGGCAGCTGAAGGCCAAGATCGAAGAAGCGCTGGGTACCAGCATCTCGTCGTCCAAGCCGACCCAGACGCTCTGATCGAGCTTGGCCGGCCCACAGTCGGCGTGGCCTGCCCAACACTGCTGGCAATCGTCTTTTCGAGCCGAGAACCGTTCAGCTTGCTGCCGCAGCACCCTCCCGGGCCCGAAACAGGCCTCTCGCCTGCTTTCGCTTTCGTTCGCTTTTTGCCCTACCACCAATGTTTGTCGATTCCCATTGCCACCTGAGCTTCCCGGAGCTGGCCGCGCAGATACCGCAAGTCCGGCTGGCCATGGCGCAAGCCCAGGTCGACCGCGCGCTGTGCATTTGCACCACGCTCGAAGAGTTCGATCAGGTGCACGGCCTGGCGATGCAGCACGACAACTTCTGGGCCACCGTGGGCGTGCACCCCGACAACGAGGGCGTGCGCGAACCTGAGGTTGCCGACCTGTGCCAGCGCGCCGCCTTGCCGCGCGTGGTGGCGATCGGCGAAACCGGGCTCGACTACTACCGTCTGAACGGCCGCAGCGTGGTCGACATGGCGTGGCAGCGCGACCGCTTCGTCTGCCACATACGCGCCGCCATCGCCACCGGGCTGCCGCTGGTGGTGCACACGCGCCAGGCCAGTGCCGACACGCTGGACCTGCTGCGCGCCGAGGGGCAGGGGCGCGTGGCCGGCGTCTTTCATTGCTTCACCGAAACCATGGAAGTGGCCCGGGCAGCACTGGACATGGGTTTTTACATCTCGTTTTCCGGCATCCTGACCTTCCGCAACGCGCAGGAGTTGCGCGACGTGGCGCGCATGGTGCCGCTGGACCGCTGCCTGATAGAAACCGACAGCCCCTATCTGGCGCCCATGCCTTACCGGGGCAAGACCAACCAGCCGGCTTATGTGCCCCATGTGGCGGCTCGCCTGGCGGAGGTCAAGGAACTGGGTGTGACCGAGGTGGCCGCCGCCACCAGCGCCAACTTCGAGCGCTTGTTCAGCCGTACGGGCCCGGCCCCGAACTGAGTGAAATCATGAGAAATTACTTTAAAATTGTCGTCTATCTCATTGCTCTGACATGTTTTTCTTCGGCCTCAGCTGATGACAAGGTGAGCTTCTTCAGGGCTCTGGGCATCGACAACGTCTCGACCGTCAACAGCCTGCTGGCAGCGGGCTTCGACCCCAACACGCTGGATGAAAAGGGCCAGGCAGCACTTTATGTGGCGTTGCGCGAAGAGGCGCCCAAGGTCGTCAAGGCGTTGCTGGCGCACCCCGGCTTGAAGGCCGATTACACCAACGCCGCGGGCGAGACACCACTGATGATGGCCGCCATGCGCGGCAATATCGAAGCGGCCGTTGACTTGATCGACAAGGGCGCCGCGATCAACCGACCGGGTTGGACGCCGCTGCACTACGCCGCCAGCAGCCCCCACACAGCCATGGTTCGGCTGCTGCTGGGCAAAGGGGCGGCGATCGAGGCAGTGTCGCCCAACAAGACCACGCCGCTGATGATGGCCAGCCGCTACGGCAGCGAAGAAGTGGCCGGCCTGCTGTTGGCGGGTGGCGCCAGCGCCAAGGCTCGCAATGACCAGGCGCTTGGAGCTGCCGATTTCGCCCGTCTGGCCGGGCGTGAGGCCCTGGCCCGAAGGCTGGACGAAGCGGCGCGCTGAGGCGCCGTGTGGGCATGAATCGGAGTCCCACGGCACGCGCAACTGAAAGGCCTATAGCCCGCAGTTCCGCGGGGCGCGTCAGGCATCGTCTGACGTGGCGTATGGCACAGGGACGACTTTTTCTTGCCTTGGTCGGCGCCTAAAGTTGCCGATAGAGTTGATTCCACAGCTCTTGGAGCCCCCGGATGTCTGAACTATCAATTGCACACAACCCGTTCATGCTGATGCTGAACCCCGAAGTCGTCATTGCGGCGATGGAGAAGTCAGAGAAGCTGGCTCAGCTGCACCGGCATCATTGCCGTCCGCTGGACCGCGTGACGCTGCAGAACCCTGACAGCGAGGTTGCGACCGTCGATGAAGCCGTCGAAGCGGCCGTCGAAGCGGCCGTCGATGAACCAGCGCGCGACGACTGAGTCCAAGCACTTGCTCAGCGCCTGACGGCGCCGTGCCTGAAGAGGCCGGCGCCGTTGTTCTTTGTCGAGCGGCCGAACGGGCCACCCAGTCACCTGGACTTCGGTGTTTCAAGAATTGCGTACGATGTATATTATGTTAACTATGATCGTGCCTACAGTCGCTCCTCCAGTCGGGCCGCCTACCGTCGCGCCTCTCAAAGGCCCCGCCTGCATCAACCGGGCACCGAAGCCCCGGACCCGGTTGTCAAAGCAGCAACCCCGCGTTGGTATCCTCCAGGCACCTCTTCACCCTTTAACCACCGCTTCCGCAGCAACACCAGGAAACCGATGAACAAACAAGTGGTCTGCGCCATCGCACTGGCCCTGTGCGGGCCTCTGTCGGCCTTCGGCCAGGGCTGGCCCGCTGCCAAGCCCATCCGCATGGTGATTCCGTTCCCGCCCGGAGGCGCTACCGACATCATCGGGCGCACCGTGGCCCAAAGGCTCAGCGCCAACCTGGGCCAGCAAGTGGTGGTCGACAACAAGCCCGGCGCCGGCGGCACCATCGGCAGCGACATGGTGGCCAAGGCGGCACCGGATGGCTACACCCTCTTGATGGCCACCAGTTCAACCCATTCGATCGGGCCGGCACTGAACGCCAGGATGCCCTACGACGCGTTCAAGGACTTCGCCCCGGTGGGCCATATCGCCAACGCGCCCAGCGTGCTGGTGGTGGGCCAAGGCTCCAAGGCCAGCACGGCCCAGGAGTTGATCAGCCAGATCAAGGCCAACCCCGGCAAATACAACTTCGGCTCCAGCGGCATCGGCACCTACCCGCACTTGGCAGCGGAGATGCTGAAGTGGCGGGCCGGCGGACTTTTCGTGGTGCACATTCCTTACCGGGGCACCGGCCTGGTGGTGACGGATCTGATCTCCGGCCAGATCACCTTCTTGATGGACAGCATCGTGTCGGCGCAGACGCACATCAAGGACGGCCGCGTGCGTGCCCTGGCCGTCACCGGCGCCAAGCGGTCGACCTCGTTGCCGGGAGTGCCCACGTTTGCGGAAGCGGGTGTGCCCGGCATGGCCTTCAGCAACTGGTTCGGCGTCTTCGCGCCGGCCGGCACACCGGCCGCCGTGGTGCAACGACTGAACAAGGAACTCAACGCCGTCATGGCGGGCCCCGACATCGTCGAGCGGCTGGAGAAACTGGGGGCCGAGCCGACCTCGGGTTCGCCGGAACAGTTCGCCAAGACCTATCGCGATGAATACGAGAGCTGGAAGGCTGTGATTCAGCGCGCCAGCATCAGGGCCGAGTAACCCGAACCGCAGGCGCCCATGCGAAGGTCCTGCACAAGACCTCATTCCATTTGCAAAGGAATCTCCACATGTCAAGCCATGCCCAACAGCGACGTCAATTCATCAGGGCCGGCCTGGGCCTGACCACCGCTGCAGCGTCCACCCTGGCCCTGCCCGCACTGGCGCAATCGGCGCGGCTGAAGCTGCCCGAAGTGGGCGAGGGCCCGTTCTACCCGCCCAAACGTTGGCGTGCGCTGCAAAGTGATTGGGACGCCGACCTCACCCGCGTGCGCAACGGCGGCCACACGTTGCAGGCTCAGGGCGAGCACCTGGGCCTGGAGGTGCGCGTGGTAGACACGATGGGCAAGGCTGTGGACCAGGTTGAATTCGAGATCTGGCAGTGCGACGTGAACGCCGTCTACCGCCATCCCAGCGAGCGCGACGACGAACGCCGGGACAAGGGGTTCCAGGGTTTTGGTTCGGCTCTGACCAGCGCCCAGGGCACGGCCGGCTTTCGCACCATCAAGCCGGTGGCCTACCCAGGCCGCACGCCGCACATTCACATCAAGCTGCGGCACGCCACGTTTGGCGAATTGACCTCGCAACTCTTCCTGGCCGGTGACCCGGGCAATGCGCGCGACGGCATCTGGCGCCGCCTGGGGCAGCAGCAACAAGGCGCGCTCGACATGGTGCTGCTGTCCGCGCAAGGCGATGGTCTGCTCTGGCGTGCGCAGCACACGATTCTGGTAGAAAGCTGACCTGACTGCAGCTCAGGCGCTGCCCCCCGGCACGGCTCATAGAGCGCTGGCTGTCTGCGGTAGCGAGCGGCACCCGCGCAAAGTGGACAGTTCTGACCACCCCCGCCCGGCGCAACCACGTAGACTGAACTTTCAACCAGATCCCGGATTGATGAGCTTGTGGCCTCGCCCACAAGCACCCGCGCAACATGAGTCCCGTCGAAAAATTCCTCTTGTTTGTGGCGGCTCCCACGGTGCTGGCGCTGTCGGTGCTGGAAGGCGTGGTGCTCAGTCTTCGCCAGGGCTACGACTGGCGGGCCTTCGGTGTGTCGATGTTCGACTACGTGCTGCGCATCGTCATCACGGTGCTGGTGCCCTTTTCCATCGTGCAGCCGCTGGTGCCCTGGGTCGAGGCCCACCGCCTGACCACCATCGCGGTGGACGGCGTGGCGTCGGCCCTGCTGCTCTTCATTGCGCTCGAGTTCTTCTACTACTGGCTGCACCGCGCCGGCCACCGCGTGCGCTGGTTCCGGAACAACCATGCCGTGCACCACACGCCCAACCAGCTGAACCTGGGTGCATCGCTGCGCATCGGTGCTTTCGGGCGTGCAATCGGTGTAGGCATCTTCTTGCTGCCGATGGTCTGGATGGGCTTCGAACTGCGGCTGCTGGTGACGGCGCTGACGCTGAACTTGCTGTTCCAGTTCTGGATACACGCCACCTGGATACCCAAGCTGGGCTGGCTGGAAGGCTGGTTGAACACGCCTTCGGCGCACCGCGTGCACCATGCTGCCAACCTGGAATATCTGGACGGCAACTACGGCGGCGTGCTGGTGGTGTTCGACCGACTGTTCGGCACCTACATCCCCGAACGCGACGACCTGCCCTGCCGCTACGGCCTGGTCAAACCCATGACCAGCTACAACCCGCTGGTGGTTGAATTTGCACAGTGGGCTGCGCTGCTGCGCGACCTGCGCAGCGCACGCAGCCCACGCGCCGTGCTGGGCTACCTGTTCATGCCCCCGGGCTGGGTGCCGCACGGCGCCGGCAGCACCACCGAAGAACTGCGCGCCGCCCGCGGCGTCGCCGAACCGAGCATCCACAGCGCCCAGCTGCGACCGGGTCAACTGACCGGTTGAGTGGCCAGGCTGCAACGACCGAAACGCCTAATCGCCCGGCTTGTCAACTGCTTCACCTTCTCAGCCTGGGGCTAATACAACTTGGCTTGGGCGGTGGCGGGGGGCTAGACCACAATAAAAATATGGAATTGTTATCGTCTCCCGAAGCCTGGATTGCCTTCGTCACCCTCACCGCGCTCGAACTGGTGCTGGGCATTGACAACATCATCTTCATCTCGATCCTGGTCGACAAGCTGCCGAAAGCAAAACGAGAGTTCGCGCGGCGCATAGGCCTGTTCATGGCCATGTTCATGCGCATCGGACTGCTGCTGGTGCTGGCCTGGATCGTGGGCTTGGTGGAGCCGCTCTTCACGGTCTTCAGCAGGGGCTTCTCAGGGCGCGACCTGATCCTCATCCTGGGCGGGTTGTTCCTGATCTGGAAGAGCACCAGCGAGATCCACCAGTCGCTGGAAGGTGAAGCAGAGCATGGCCCTGGAGCTGCCGTGAAGGCCACCATGGCCGCCATCATCGTGCAGATCATGATCGTCGACCTCGTGTTCTCGCTCGATTCAATCATCACCGCGGTGGGCATGGTGGATGATGTTCGCATCATGATCGCCGCCGTGGTGTGTTCGGTGGGCTTGATGATGCTGTTCGCCGGCCCCATCGGGCGCTTCGTCTCGGACCACCCCACCATCAAGATGTTGGCGCTGGCCTTCCTGGTGGTGGTGGGCGTGGTTTTGGTGGCTGAAGGCTTTGGCAATCACGTGCCCAAGGGCTACGTCTACTTCGGCATGGCTTTTTCGCTGGCGGTGGAAATGCTGAACATCCGCATGCACAAAAGCAAGGCGAAGGTGGTGCAACTGAATCCGCCGCAGATGCCTGGCAGTTGACGGCCGGGGCGCCGCCGGGCGCCCGCCTGGCGCTGTGCTCCGGGGCAACGCCAAACAGCGCACGACGAGGCCACCGGGCCAGACCCGGGTGTGGCAAACGCTGCAGCGTGCATCATCCCGCTCTCGATTTCGCAAGGACACAGCGCCATGAAACTCAAGATCGGCATGGTGGGCATCGGCCTGATGGGCCATGGCATTGCCAGCAACATCGTCAAGCACGGGCATGCGCTCGCCGTGCTCGAGCATGCCGGCAATCAGCCGCTGCAAAGCTTGAAGGCCGCCGGCGCGCTGGTGCTGCACAGTGCGGCTGAAGTGGCGGCCCGGTCCGAGGTCGTGATCCTGGTGCTGACGGGGTCTGCGCAGGTAGAGGCCGTTCTCACCGGCCCTGGCGGTGTGCTGGAAGGGCTGCGTCCGGGCAGCGTGGTGATCGACTGCTCGACGGCCATTCCGTCGTCCACACTGCGCATGGCGCAGGCGGTCGAAGCGGCGGGCAGTCGATTCATGGACTCACCCATGACCCGCACGCCCAAGGAAGCTGCCGAAGGCCGATTGAATTTGCTGGTGGGTGGCGACGCCGACCTGCTCGCCGAGTGCCGCCCGCTGCTGCAGTGCTTTGCCGAGAACATCACGCACGCCGGGCCGGTGGGTGCCGGCCACAGCATGAAGCTGCTGCACAACTTCGTATCGCTGGGCATGGTCACGCTGCTGTCAGAGGCCGCTGCCTGCGCCCGGGCCAACGGCGTTGCGCCCGATGTGTTCGTGAACGTGCTCGCCCAGGGCGGCGGCGGCGGCATGGCGCTGGAACGCGTCAAGCCCTATCTGCTGGCCCAAGACCCCTCAGGCCTGCGGTTCTCGATCGCCAACGCCTGCAAGGACCTGGGTTACTACCACGCGATGGCGGCAGACGCGGGCGCGCACCGCGACGTGGCCGCTGCGGTGCTGTCGACGCTGCAAGGCGCGCTGGCGCAGACCGAGCCCGGCACCCTGATGCCGGTGCTGGCCTCGCTGCTGGCGCGTCCGGCGGCCGAGCCATCCGCGCCGCGCGTGCAAGGGTAGTCGTACTTTCCGTGCAAACGGGTGCACTTTGCTTGTCAACCCGGTATCCATGCGGGTTCTGAGCCTGCGGACCTGACAGGCCTGGGCCACTCGGCGCAGGCTCGCCGCCAGCAGCCACCAGAAAGCCGGAATCAGTGAGGCCAGAGCGCGAAACCATGAAACCCATCGACGTACTCGCCGCCTTCCTCAAAGCCTGCGAAAGCACTTAAGGGCAGGCCAGCAACTCATCGCTCGACCTGGAGTTGTCCAGGAAGCCATTGGCGCCCTTGGGCGCTTTCGCCGCTTGCCAAAGTCAATTCGCAAACGTATGGTGCGAGTCGATGCGAAGCCGCAAGATCCCGACCCCCGCCCAGCAGGAACCGCGGGGCCGCTTGCAGCCTTCCGATTGGATCTGGGCCGGCTTCAGGGCACTGGTGCAGGGCGGGCCGCAAGCGCTGCGTGTGGAGCCGATCGCGCGCGAGCTTGCCACGACCAAGGGCTCGTTTTACTGGCACTTCGCCGACCTGGCGGCGTTGAGGGCCGACATGCTGGAGGCATGGGAGCAGGTGGCCACCACCGACATCACCACGGCCGTCCGGCAATCGGGATTGCCGGCCCGTGATCAGTTGCTGCTGCTAGTCGACAAGGTATCGATACCGCCCGATTCTGCGGCCGGTGGCGATGCCGTGGAGCCGGCGATACGCGAATGGGGCCGCACCGACCCTATGGCGCGCCAAGTGCTCGAGCGGGTGGACCGCCAGCGGCTGACCGACCTGCGGAGCTTCTTCGCTGCCGCAGGCCTGGCGCCGGCCGCAGCAAGGCAGTCCGCCGCGGTGTTCTACGCCGCAGTGATTGGCCTCGAGAGCCTGCGGTTGACCGCCGGCACCGCCATGCGCGAGCCGCTACGGTCATTGGCCGAGCGTCTGCTGGCGCCACGCTGAACCGGCGCCGCGGCGGCCGCACGGCCGGCCGCTGGCATTGACGGCTTCGCGTCAGAGAAATATCATTCACACCATACGCTACCGTATGTTCATTGGAAGTCACCATGGTGGTTCAAACGTGCGCACTGCCCGCACAGTCATTGCTGATCGGGTATTGCAGGGGCGGCGGCTATGCAGACTGTTTCGTGATCGAGACGGGTGCCCGCATCTCTTTGGCCCGCTATGTAGAGGCGTTCTACACGAGCTGGCTGTTCAAGCTGGAGCGGCTGATACTGACGCTTGCCGCGCGACCATCGAGCGATCTGCAGGCGGTGAAGTTGGCGGCCGGCAGTGGCTCCGCGTTCGCGGCCTGGGAAGTGGAGTTGCGCGCCGTGGATCAACTGCTGATGCGCGACATCACGGGCCGTACCCGATCGTGGTTCATGGTTGCGCCTACCGCGGGCGGAACCCGACTCTATTTCGGGTCAGCCATCACGGCGAC
>JBBQMM010000081.1:0-12283 GCA_038328935.1 Burkholderiales bacterium | reverse complement strand
GGGCGGCGCAGTGGCCGCAGGCACCGCAGGCACCGCTGGTGCCGCTGGTGCCGCTGGTGCTGCAGGTGCCGCAGGTGCTGCAGTCGCTGCAAATTCTGCAGTCGCTGCAATTTCTGCAGTCGCTGCAGTCGCCGCAGTTGCTGCAGTGCCCACAGCAGCCCCCTCAGCGGCCGGGCTTTCAGCCGCGGCGGCCGAAGCAACGGGCGCACCCGCCACCACGGCCACGGGCGCCGCGGGGGTGGCGTCCTTGGATGCCCGTGCCTGCAGCAGCGCAGTCAACAACGCCGCCGCGGCGCCAGCCAGCGCCCAAGGCAGCAGCCCGGGCAGCGCCGCCGGGGCCAGCGCGCCCACCAACAGCATCACCTGCAGCCAGGTGGCGGTGGTGGAAAACATGGCGCCGGCCTGGCAGGCACCGCGTTGCGCAGGTTCGGCGCGGGCGCGCGCGCCCATCGCCGCGATGGTGGCGGTGCTCGAAACAAAACCCGAAAACAAGCCGGACAGCGCCAGCCCGGCGCGTGCACCCAGCAAGCGCCCGGCCACGTGGCCGGCGGCCTGCAGCGCCAGGATCAGCACCACGGTCAGCAACAGCGTGCGTGGCGCCATGCCGCCCAGCCAGGCCACCGGCGCGGCCGGTGCCAGCGGCAACAGCACCAGCGTCAGGGCCGCCAGCAGCAGGGCGTCGTGCACCTCGGCTTCGCTCAGCATCTGCGTGGCCAGGCGGTGCAGGCGCTCGCGGGCCGCCAGCAGTGTGGCCACCACCGCGGCTGCGCCGGCGCCCAGTGCCGGCTGCTGCACCGACAGCACACCCACCAGATAGGTGATGAACAGCGCCAGCTCGGTGGTCAAGCCGGGGTCGGGGGCCGGCTGACCCGGCACGCGTTCGCGGCTCTTCCAGTAGGCCACTGTGGCGAGCATCGCCACCAGCAGGGCCCCCAGCGCCACCAGGGCCGGCTGCGCCAGCACCTGCGCCACGCCACCACCCAGCGCGGCCAGCGCAAAGCTGCGGATGCCGGCCGCGTCGCGGAGGTCGCCGCGGCCTTTGCGGCGTTCACGCTCCAGGCCGATGAGCAGACCGCCGCCCAGGGCGGCGGCCAGGCCCAGGGCTGTGCTGTCGAGAACCATGCTGTGGGTGAAGGGCAGCGGGCTACAGATCCACGATCTCGCCGTAGCCCGGCACGCGCACGCGCCAGCCGAGCTGCGTCTGGATATGCGCGCGCAGCGTGTCGGACGCATCGGGCTCACCGTGCACCACGAAGGTCTGCTGCGGGGGCTGGCGCAGGTGGCGCAGCCAGTCCATCAGCTCCCCCTGGTCGGCGTGGCCCGAGAAGCCTTCGAGCTGCTGCACCTCGGCGCGCACGGGCACCATTTCGCCGTGGATCTTGACCTCGCGTTCTCCGGCCAGCAGCCGCGCGCCGCGGCTGCCACCGACCTGAAAGCCGGCAAACACCAGTGCGTGGCGCGACTCGGGCGCCATCGCCTTCAGGTGGTGCAGCACGCGGCCGCCGGTGGCCATGCCGCTGGCCGAAATGATGATGGACGGAAAGCGCGACCCCACCAACCGCATGCTCTGCTGCACCGTGGCGACCATGCGCACGCCGTCGGCCAGGCTGCGCATCTCGCGCGCCGGCACGCGCAGCAGCTTGGCACGCTGGCGGTACAGGGCCGTGGCTTCGATGGCCATCGGGCTGTCCAGGAAGATCGGCAGTTCGGCCGGGATGGCGCCGCTGCGTTTCAGGCGCTGCAGCACCAGCAGCAGCGCCTGAGCGCGGCCCACGGCAAAGGCCGGCATCAGCACCGAGCCGCCGCGTTGCACGGTGCGCTGCACGATGTCGGCCAGCCGCGCCGCGCCGTCTTCGGCCGGGTGGATGCGGTTGCCATAGGTGCTCTCCACCAGCAACACGTCGGCCTGCGTGATGGGCTCCGGGGGTGGCATCAACAGGTCGTGCTGGCGGCCCACGTCGCCCGAAAACACGAGGCGCCGGCCTTGCCGGCCGGGCTCTTGCAGGGTCACCGCGCAGGCGCCCAGCAGATGGCCCACCGGCGTCAGCGTGACGGCGTGGTGCGCCACGCTGACGGTGCGGCCCGGCAGCAGCGGCACCAGCAGCGACAGCGCACGCTGGGCGTCGGCGCGGGTGTACAGCGGCAGTGCCTTTACGTGACGCGAGTAGCCGTATCGGTTGGCGCGCCGTGCGTCTTCTTCCTGCAGATGCGCGCTGTCCAGCAACAGCACTTTCAGCAGCGCGCAGGTGGCCGGGCTGGCGTGCACCGGGCCGCGGTAACCTTGCCGGGCCAGTGCGGGCAGCCAGCCGCTGTGGTCCAGATGGGCGTGGCTCAGCACCACGGCGTCCACCGTGCGAAGCGCCTGGGGCATCGTCCAGTTTCGCTCGCGGTGGGCCTTCCAGCCCTGAAACATGCCGCAGTCCAGCAGGATGCGGCTGCCGGCGCTGTCCACCAGGTGGCGCGAGCCGGTGACGCCGTCGTCGGCGCCCAGAAAATGGATCTTCATCGGTTCGTCCCTTCCAGTTGGCCCTCGCGCTTTGCGCGACTGCGAATGCCCCCGCTTTGCGCGACTGCGAATGCTCGTGCAGGGCGCGACTACAGTCGCGCCATGGCATACGAACTTCATTATTGGCCGACCATCCAGGGCCGCGGCGAATTTGTGCGGCTGGCGCTCGAAGCGGCTGGCGCGCCTTATGTGGACGTGGCGCGTGGCGATTCCTCTGCCGGGCGCGGCCTGCCGGCGCTGCAGGCCGCGATGGCCGACCGCCACAACCCGCATCCGCCGTTTGCACCACCGTTCCTGAAAGACGGCAGCTTTGTCGTCGGCCAGACGGCCGCCATCCTGCAGTACCTGGCGCCCACGCTCAAGCTGGTGGGCCGCAGCGAGCAGTCGCGCGTGTGGACGCACCAGATCCAGCTGACCGTGGCCGACGCCGTGGCCGAGGCGCACGACACCCACCACCCGGTGGACACAGGCTCGGTCTACGAAGACCAGAAGCCCGAAGCGCTGCGCTGCGCAGAGGCTTTTTGCACGCAGCGCATGCCCAAGTACCTGCGCTGGTTCGAGAGCATCCTGCAGCGCAACCCGGCGGGGCAACGCTACCTGGTGGGCGGCAAGTTGAGTTATGCCGACCTGTCGCTGTTCCAGTTGATCGAGGGCCTGCTGTACGCCTTCCCGCAGGCCACACGGCACACGCTGGCAGCCACACCGGGCATCGTGCAGCTGGGTGCCCGCGTGGCGGGCTTGCCGCGTGTGGCGGCCTATCTGCGCAGCGAGCGGCGCATCGCCTTCAACGAGCAAGGCATCTTCCGCCACTACGCCGAACTGGACAGCGCAGGCTGATCCAGTCAAACGGCAGCCGAACCAGCCAAACGGCAGCGCACCGCGCCCACCGCACCACGGCCGCGGCCCCGCATCAAGCGCCAGACACCATGGACCACACATTCCTCTCGGCCCTCATCCTGCTGCTGCTGGTGCTGGACCCCCTGGGCAGCCTGCCCATCTTCATCAGCGTGCTGCGCCGCATACCGCCTGAGCGGCGCAACGCCGTGGCGCTGCGCGAAGCGACCATCGCCTTTGCGGTGCTGGTGGCCTTCATGCTCGGGGGTCAGGGTTTCCTGCAGGTCATGCACCTGTCAGAAAGGTCGCTGGAGGTGGCGGGCGGCGTCATCCTGCTGCTGATTGCCATCCGCATGGTCTTCGGCGGCACGTCCGACCTGTATGCCGACGACGGCCAGGGCGGCGAGCCCTTCATCTTTCCGTTGGCAGTGCCCCTGATGGCCGGCCCCTCGGCGATGGCCACGGTGCTGTTGCTGGCTTCACGCCAGCCCGAACGGCTGTGGCACTGGGTGGGCGCACTGACGGTGGCCATGGCCGTGTGCACGGCCACGCTGCTCACGGCCGACCGCCTGCGCAAGCTGCTGGGTGGCGCCGTCGTCTCGGCAGTGGAAAAACTGATGGGCCTGGTGCTGACCGCGATTGCCGTGGAGATGCTGCTGGCCGGCACGAAGCGCTATTTTCTTGGCTGAGCGCTTGCCGCTCTGCTCCGGTGGCAACGCTGCGTTGGGGGCGCGCTTGAGTAAATGTCACTTGGTTACTTTACTCATGCCCCCTCGGGGGGCCGGCGGCAAAGCCGCCTTGGGGGCCCATTCACTCCCTGGGCACCAGAAAGCGCCGCAGCGGCAGTGCCAGCACCTGGCCCAGGCGGTCGCTCCAGCTCGACGGCGGGCGCGGCGGCAACACGGGCCGGGGTCTGTGCTCGGTGGTCGCTGCCTGCGGAGTGGCCAGGTCGGGCGTCAATGCGCCTGGAATCGTGATGCCCGGCGGGCGCTCGTGGGCCGGGGCGTTGGGCTTGTAGCTGGGCCGTCGGGTTTCGTCCACCGCAGCTGCTTTCTGGTTCAGCACCGGACGCAGCCAGTCGATGATCGGCGCCCACTGTTCCAGGTCGGCGGCCACCTTCGAGGCGGGCAGATCGAACACGGTCAGACCGTGTTCGATGCTGCGCACATAGGCCTGTGTTTCGCGCAGAACGCCGATGAAGGGCAGGCCTTGTGCCAGGGCCCAGGCCTTGATCACCTGGTCGGCCTTGGTGCGCGCGTCCAGCCGCATGCCCACCACGGCCACCTTGCAGCGGCCGCTCGCCACGCGCGGCAGGCTCCTCAGCTCGGCCCAGCACTCGGCGGCCGAGTCGCGATCAAATACCGAACTGCACACCGGGACGATCACGGCGTCGGCATGGAACACCACGCGGCCCAGCTCGAAGCCATGCAGGCCCCCCGGGGTGTCGAGCACCACATGCTCGGTGCCGGCGGGGGGGCGCAGCACGTTGCGCGGGTCGACCACGCGGCCGACGATGGGCGCGCTGGGCGGCAGCCGCCGCAGCTCGCGCAAACGCAGCCACACCTGTGTGGACAGGTTGCGGTCGGTGTCGCCCAGCATCACCGGGAAGCCGCTCTTGGCACAGTGCACGGCCAGATGCGCGGACAACGTGCTCTTGCCGCTTCCACCTTTGCGATTGACGACAGCAACTACGGGCATGACAGCCGATCCGCGTTTTGCGGGGCCAAAGTGTGAGGGAACCACCCGACAGGCCGGAGCCTGGCCGAAGTCGGACATGATGGAAAACTCGTTCGCCCTGGAATGTACGGCCTCAGTTCCCAATCGCAGTGGCCGCTTTGATAGCGACACCGCAGATCGGGGGGTGCCATTGCCCGGGCCGGTGCAGCACCGATGCAATCGACAGCGCCTTGCCCTGTTCAACCACCTCAGCCAACTTGGCCTCATACCAGGCCTGCCGCGCTGCCGGGTCGGCGATGGCCTGCATCTCCTTGCGAAAACCCAGGCGCACATAACCTTCCAGGCCCATGCCGCCGAATTCGCCGGTCGGCCAGGCGACGGTGAACAGCGTTTCGTGAAAGCCGCCGGCTGCCATGGCCTGCGCACCCAGGCCATAGCCTTTGCGCAGCACGACCGTGAAGACCGGCACCTGCAAACTGGCTGCAGCCAGGAACAGGCGCGCGTTGTGGCGCACCAGCGCCGTGGTCTCGGCTTGCGGGCCGACCATGAAACCGGGTGTGTCGCACAGCGACAGGACGGGCAGGCCGTGCGCGTTGCACAGGCGCATGAAGCGCGCGGCCTTGTCGCTGGCCGCAGCGTCGATGGCGCCGCCCAGGTGCTGCGGGTTGTTGGCCATCAGGCCCAGCGGCCGGCCTTCGATGCGGATGAGCGCCGTCACCATGCCCAGGCCGAAGTCGCGCCGCAGTTCGAGCACGCTGCCCGTGTCTGCCAGCAGCGTGATGAGCGCGCGCACGTCGTAGGCGCGAAGGCGATTTTCAGGCACCGCGTGGCGCAGCATCCGCTGGTCGACACAGCTCCACTCGGGCACCGGACCCTAGAGGTACGACAGGTAGCGCTGCGCCAGCTCGGTGGCCTGCTGCTCGTCGTCCACCAGCACGTCCACCACGCCACTGGTGGCATGCATGGCTGCCGGGCCCACGTCGTCGGGCGCCACTGCGCCCAGGCCGCCGGTAGGCGGCGTCGATGTCTGCACCGCGGTGCACGGCGCGCATGCCGCGCCCGCCGCCACCGGCCACGGCCTTGATCATCATCGCCGCGCCCGCAGGCAGCGCGCTGAAGAAGGCATGCGCCTGCTGCAGCGTCACCGCGCCGGCACTGCCGGGCACCAGCGGCACGCCACAGCGCTGCGCCAGGTCCCTGGCCCGGGTCTTGTCGCCGAACAATTGCAGCGCCGCGGCCGCCGGACCGACGAAGCGCAGGCCGGCGGCGACGCAGCGGCGCGCGAACGCGGGGCTTTCGCTCAAGAAACCGTAGCCCGGGTGCACGGCGGTGCAGCCGGTGGACAGCGCAGCGGCGATGAGGGCGTCCGTGTCGAGGTAGGCCCGTGGGCCGGCGCCGGGCAGGTCCACCGCTTCGTCGGCGCGGCTGCGGTGCAGCGACAGCGCGTCATCGCTGCTAGGAGCGTGGGCGGCAGAAGGACGTCGGCTGCAACGCGCGAGAAAACGGTCCCATCCGTATCGCCTGCCGCGCCCAGGGGCCCACCCTGGGCTTGCAGCTCGATACCGAATGGTCCTCGTTTTTCGCACGTTTCGCTTCGACGCCTTCTGCCGCCCACGCTCCTGGCCACCGCCACGCTGCGCCAGCCCAGTGCCTGCGCGGCGCGTGCAATGCGGATGGCCACCTCGCCACGGTTGGCAATCAGGAGCTTGTGGCGAGGCGTGGGGGTCATGGCAGGTGAGCAGGCGGGGTTCTTGGGGCCGCCTTCGATGATTCGAGACATGGCCCCGCAGCAAGGACGTGGGCCGGATGACATCTCGCAGTGCGCAATGCGTAGTGTCACCGGCCGCGAACCCCGTGCCCCGGCACAACGCGCCCCGGCCCGCCGGCCGGGGCGCGCGCCATCAAGCCCGCGCGTAGCGCACGCGGTACAGGCCGCCGTCGCCGCTGACCGACACCAGCGACTGTTCGCCCATCTTGCCGTTCAGCACCAGCGGCTTGACGCCGACGATGTCGTCGCGAGCACCGGCGCTGCTCATCAGGTGCAGGAAGATGGCACCGCGCATGGCAGCGGCCAGATCGTTGCGCACCTTGGTCGTCACGGTGTTCGAGCCGGTGGCGCGGAACTGGTTCAGCGCACCCTTCACAGCCTGCTCGATGGCCCCCACCTCGGCGTTCGTGATGTCGAGCCCCTCGTCTTCCTCGACCACGGCGCACAGCACCACGGTCTTGTTGGGCACAAAGCCGAAGCCCTGCGACACCGTCTCGTTGACGGTCCAGATCTCGCCGGCGTCGACTTCGTTGTGCCAGTTGCCCTGGCGCGTCATCTTGATCGACGTGGCGCCGCTGGTGATGTCGCCGACGAAGGTCAGGAAGTAGGGGCTGTCGGCGCCGACTTCGTCGGTTTCGATGGCGCACTGGAAACGCTTGAGGATGAGCTTGGTCATGATGAATTCCTTGATGCAGAGGTGTGTTGGTGGGTGACTTGTGGGGGCGGCGGTGCTGCCCGACCACGTTGTGATGGTCTGCGCGGGCCACCCACGGCTGGCCTACAGATGCCCGCTGGCGCACACCCCCTGATGGGTGATGATTCGGCCCGCCATGTCCGCTTTCGTCAGCGCCTCTGTCTTGCCGTCACCGTCACCGTCACCGTCACCTTCACCGCCCCCGGCCACCGATGCGCAGGCCCGGGCTTGCGCTGCCCGCGCCGCGGCGTGCTGGCAGCGCGGCGACGCAGCCGCGCTGGCGTCCCTGTGCGGGCCGCTGAGCGCAGCCGAACTGCAGCGTTGGCCCGATCTGGCGCGCTGGCGCGGCTTGCTGGGCCTGCTGCGTGAAGACGAAGAGGCCCTGGCCTGCCTGGCGTTGGCGCATGCGGGGCACCTGGCCGCGGGTCAGGCGGGTGACGCGCTGCTCGACGCCTGCATCGCGCTGACCCTGTGCCTGTGCGACATCGGCTCGATGGAGGGAGTAAATGCCTGGCTCGAGCGCGCCGCTGCGCTGCCGGGCGCGCCAGCGCCTGAGGATCCATCGCGGGGCGCGCCTGCGCCCGAAGATCCATCGTCGGGCGCGCTGGCGCCCGGAGAACCTTCGCCGGGCGCGCCTGCGCCCGCGGACTCCTCACCCTGGGCGCTGTGGTGGCACCTGGGCCAGGTGGCGCGTGCGGTGCTGCAGCCGCCGGATGACGGTCGTGCGCGTGACGACCGTGCTTCGCTGGCCTGGCTGCACCGCCTGTGGCAACCGCTGGCCCCGCCGTGGCCGGCACACGAACAACTGCTGGTGGCCAGCGTGCTCGTCAACGCCCAGTTCAGCCGCCAGCAGTACGAGCAGTTCGACCTGCTGGCGGGCACCGTGGGCACGCCCGCGGTGCTGGGGCAGGTGGCCGATCTGCCGGCAGCGCGGTGGCACTACACGCTGGGCTTTGCCTACTACCAGGTGGGCCGCTTCGACGCCGCTCAAAGGGCCTGGCAGGCCGGCCTGCAGCGCGCGGCCACGCTGCCGCAGATCGGCACCATGCTCGGGCTGGCCAGCCTGCGCCTGCTGATCGACCAGGGCCGCCTGGCCGACGCGCAGCGGCTGCAAGCCGGCCTGGCCACGGCCTGGGGCCCTGGCCGGTCGTCGCAACGTGTGGAGCTGGCGCAGATGCGTGCCCGGCTGCTGCTGCTGCAGGGCCAGCCCAGCGCTGCCGACGCCGCGCTGGGCGAAGCGTTGGCGCTGGCCCACCAGGCAGGGTTCAGCGCCACCGAACTGGCTTCCTGCCGCACCGACCAGGCGCAGCTGTGGTTGGCGCTCGGGCGCGTGCAGGAGGCGCAGGCGCTGCTGCAGCAGCAGGCGCAGGCGCTGGCCGGGCGCGACGCGGCCATCTTCAGGTGCCTGGGCCTGCTGGTGCAGGCGTTGCAGGCAGCAGCCC
Organism: Burkholderiales bacterium; assembly: GCA_038328935.1. Taxonomy (GTDB): domain Bacteria; phylum Pseudomonadota; class Gammaproteobacteria; order Burkholderiales; family Burkholderiaceae_C; genus Rubrivivax. The sequence goes on along the minus strand of JBBQMM010000081.1, from coordinate 3,362 downwards.
AAGCGCCTGCACAGGCCGTTGAGCTGGCGGCGCCTGCAGCCGGCAAACCGACGGCGGCTGCGGCTCCGGCGGCGACCCCGACCGCGGCCGCAACGGCGGCCCCGCCTGCTGTCTCAAATGCTGTCCCGAAGGTCGCCCTTCATGCTGCCCCCGCGGCGACCCCGACGGCGGCCCCGACGGCGGCCCACACACCGCTGGCCCAGGGGCTGGCACTGGCGTCGCAGCTGAGGTACACGATGTTCTTTCGCCTGCTGCCGGCATGGGCGGCGCGGGTGTGCGCGCTGGCCTTGCGGCGTGGCGTGGAGCCGGCCTTCGCCGCCGAGGTGGTGCGCCAGCGTGCGCTGCCCGCGCCCCCGCTCGCCAGCCACCACTGGCCCTGGCCGCTGTGGCTGCGCCTGCTGGGCGGGTTCGAGCTGCGCCTGCACGGGCAGGCACAGCCGCGCCAGCCCAAGCCCCAGGCCAAACCGCTGGAGCTGCTGCGCCTGCTGGCCTGCAGCCCCGGCATGGGCCTGGGCATGGCTCAGGCGGCCGACGCGTTGTGGCCCGACGCCGACGGCGCGGCGGCGCAGAAGTCACTGGAAGTCACGGTGCACCGGCTGCGCAAGCTGCTGGGCGATGCGCAATTGCTGACGCAGAGCGAAGGCCACCTGCAGCTGGACGTGCAGCGCGTCAGCAGCGACCTGCGGCTGCGCGACGGGCTGACACAGCAGCTGGTCGACGAGGCCCTGGCTCCGCGAGGTGATGCAGCGGGCGCCAACGCCGTCAGCGAACGCCTGCGCGACTGGCTGGCGCTGGGCGCACCGGGCGCGCTGCTGCTGCCCGGCGCTCCCGAGTCGCCCTGGCTGCTGGAACGTCGCCAGCAGGTGCAACGCGACGTGCGGCGCACGCACAGCGCCGTGGCCGCGCTGCTGGCCCGGGCGCGCGCACAGGCCGGCGACGGCGCTGGCGCTGGCGCCGGCGCCGCAGACGCTGCACTGCTCGCGACACTGGAGTCGACCGTGGCGCAGGTGTTTGCCGCCGGCCCAGGTTGACGGCCGCTGGTGTAGCACCCGCCGCCGCCGCCCCTAAATCACCTCGCGGCGGTGACCCCTTTGAGCAAGCCCGGTTTTGCGCCGGCCGACTTCAAGCCGGCGCGCACCGCCTGTTCCAGCGCCTGCGCACGGGCCTGTGCCTGGCGCGTGGCGGTGGAGCCTGTCAAGCCCGCGTCGGCGCGGGTGCTCAGCGCCACCTGCGTGCCGGCCGGCAACGCGGCCAATGTGCGCACGATGTCCTGCACCACCGCGGCATCGCCGGCGGCCAGCCCGGTGCCGTTGAACTCAAGCCTTTGCAGGGCTTGCCGCAGCGCGGGCGGAACGCCTGCGGCATGCACCACGCTGGCCGCAATGGCGCAGTCGGGCTTGCACTTGGCCTGCGCTGCAGCATGCGGCGCGGCCAGCGCCACGGCCAGCGCCACGGCAGCCGCCAGCGTTGCCCAAGAAGGCTGAGAACCTGTTTTCATGGTCGTCTCCGGCGGCTGCAGGGCACCGCGCCGTTGCATCGTAGTGCGTCGACGGCAACAGGGGAAGCGCCACACCGGCTGCGCCGATGGGCGCAGCCGGTGGTTGCCCTTTTTAGCGCTTGCCAGCAGCCTGGCGGCGCACCACGGCGGCCGCGCCCAAGCCCAGCAGCACCAGGCTCCAGCTTGCCGGCACCGGCACGGCGGCCACGCCCAGGTCGGGGTGGTCGGTGAAGAAACCATCCATGCCCAGCGCCGTGAAGGTGAGGATCTGGCTCCTCATGTTGCCAAACGCAGCCGGGTCGGCGCTGCTGTCGAACTCGTTGGGCAGGAAGATGTTCTCGGCACGGAACGTCCAGCCGTGCACTTCCATGCCGCGCGCATGGGCGTCTGACACCAGGGTGGTGGGTACACCCAGCCGGCCGTTGACCAGCGGGATCATCAGGTTGGTGTTGGCACCGATGCCGTCGGCATAGTCGTCGATGAAGTCCAGGCCCCCGGCCGTGGGCTTGGACAGGTCGAGGTAGGTGCGCACGTCGCCCGCCACCGTGAAGTCGTACGGCCGGCCACCGCTGCTGAGCAGTTGCACGACGCGCATGTCGGTCTGCGTGTTGACGTACTGCAGGTTGCTGACTTCGAACGACTGGATGTACACCGGTGCGGTGGCGACATTGCCGTAGTTGGCGTGCAGGATGGACACCAGCTTGTCTTCCATGCGCTGCAGGCCGTTGGCGTCGGTGAAGTTCTTGAAGTAGGTCGGGTGCTTGGTCTCGGGATAGATGCCGATGGTGCGGCCCAGTTCAGCTGAACGCAGCTTGGCCAGGTCGATCACCTCTTGCAGCGTGGGCAGCACCAGCGTGTCGTTGAAGGCGTTGTTGGCCGTGCGCAGGTCGCGCAGGCGCTCTTGTGCGCGCACGTCGGCCCGGATTTCGGCGGCCGTGAAGTCTTCTGCCCACCAGCCGCCCACGCGCACGCCGTCCAGCACCTTCACCTGCAGCCGGTCGGCGTACTGCGGCAGCTGCCAGACGTTGGTGCTGGTGTCGGTGCGGTTGATGACGGGCGCGCCGTTGACCAGACGGATGGTGCCGTCGTTATTCAGGTTCACGCGCGCCAGCATCGGTTCATGGCGCGCGATCAGCTCGCCGTCCTTGGTCATCACCAGGTCGGGCTCGATGTAGCTGGCGCCCTGGCTGATGGCCAGGTCATAAGCAGCCAGCGTGTGCTCGGGCCGGTAGCCGGATGCGCCGCGGTGGCCGATGACGATGGGGGCGGCACCACTGAGCGTGCTGACGGGTGCGGCTTGCGCCGCGGCCATGGTGAGGCAGGCGGTGGCGGCCAGAACTGCGCAATGAACTGCGCTATGAACGGCGCTGTGAACCGCACGTTGAAAGGTGGGGCGGCGGGCAATCTTGGACATGAAGGTCTCCTGTGGGTGAATGGCGTTATCTCGTCGCCCAGGCTGGTGGCGGGCGCTGCAAAGCGGCCGACTCTGCAGCGCCATCATGTCACTGTCGTGTCGCTGCGGCTGCGCGGACAAGCCCGGGTGACAGCGCAGGCATCACCTGCACCAAGCGCCCGGCGGTCATCGGCGTACGCCGGCCGCGCATCTGCGGCGCAGCCGTTGCGCGCCTGCGGGCTACCCGCGCCTGCGCCGCCCGGTGCGTGAAGACCTTCTCGATGACCGCGGCCCCTGCCGAACTGGTTGAGTCCGATCCCCTCGAATTCGGGGCTGGTCTGTTGGCCGTCTCGTCCTGAGAGCATCCAAGGCCCCTGTCGGCGCCCGGCGTTCGCGGAGAAAAAAGGGCGTCACGGCCGGGCCTTTGCTCCCTCTCCCTTCCAGGGAGAGGGTTGGGGGCGAGGCGGGGGT
>JBBQMM010000080.1:0-12296 GCA_038328935.1 Burkholderiales bacterium | reverse complement strand
GCGTCGATGGTGACGTCGAGGCCGGCGGCCTTGTAGTAGCCCTGCGCCTGCGATGCCAGGAACAGCGCGGCGGGGCCTTCGAAACGCCAGTCGAGCTGGAACTTGATGGGCGTCTGGGCCAGCGCCAGCGTGGGGGCCGCCAACAACGCGGCAATCGTGGCGAGCGTGCGCCGCTTGAAGAAGTTCAAAACCGTGGACATCGGTAGCTCCGTGCAGGGAAGTGGAATGGCTGTTTGACAGACAACCAGCGTGGAAAGGCAGCTTGAAGGGCAAGCAGACTGATTCTGCAAGTTCCGTGCACAGTACAGGCTCGGTGCTTGCACCAGAGAAAGGCACGAATTCGTGCATCACGCCCCAATGACGGGCTCACCCTGGGCGGCCGGGCGCCGCCGGGCGCCGCCGGGCGAGCAGCCGGCGGCCTGAATGGCCCGTCAGGCTACTTGAATGGCCCATCAGGCCGCCTGAATAGCCCCTCAGACGGCCAGCAAATCGAGCAGCGTGCGCGCCACCACCCGCGTCGCGCCTTTCAGGTCGGCCAGCACCAGGTGCTCGTCAGCGCGCTTGGCGTTGCTTTCCAGCACGGTGCGCGGTCCTGCGCCATAAATCACCGCCGGCACACCATGGGCGCCATACAGACGCACGTCGGTGTACAGCGGTGTGCCCGATATCGGGATGTCGCAACCAAAGACCGCCCGGCCATGTTTCTGTATGGCAGCGACCAACGGTGCGTTGCCGGCCAGCGGCTTCAGCGGGCCGGCCAGCAGCAGCCGCATGATGGCGCCCCGCACGCCGGGTGAGCCTGCCACGGTGCGCACGATGAGGGCGCGCACCTCGACCTCCACGGCCTGCACGTCTTCTTCCGGGATCATGCGGCGGTCGAGCTTGATCACCACCTTGCCGGGCAACACGTTGGTGTTGCTGCCGCCTTCGATGCGCCCCACGTTCAAGTACGGGTGCGTGATGCCCACCACGGCCGATGTGCGCGTGCGCAGCTCGCCGTTGTAGGCGTACAGCGCGCTGAGCAGCCGGTTCGCCGCCTGCAGCGCGTCGACACCGGTTTCGGGGTAGGCCGCGTGCGAGGCCAGGCCGTGCAGGGTCACTTCCAGCTGCAGACAGCCGTTGTGCGCCGTCACCACCTGGTAGCTGAAGCCGGCGGCAATCAGCAGGTCGGGTTTGCTCAGGCCGTGGCTGAGCAGCCAGCCCGGGCCGAGTTCGCCGCCGAACTCTTCGTCGTAGGTGAAGTGCAGCTCCACCCCGCCGCGCAGCGCCACGCCGGCCGATGCCGCCACCGCCTGCAAGGCACGCAGCGCGAAGGTGTAGGTGGCGAAGTCGCTCTTGCTGACGGCAGCGGCACGGCCGTAGAGCTTGCCGTCGACGATCTCCGCGCCGTACGGTGCGTGCTGCCAGCCCTCACCGGGCGGCACGACATCGCCGTGGGCATTCAACGCCACCACAGGGCCGTCGGCCGCAAAGCGCTGGCGCACGATCAGGTTGGTCAGGCTTTGCAAACCGCAGGCGTGCACCTCGGCGGCCGGCACCGGGTGGGCTTCGGCGTGCAGGCCCATCTCGGCCAGCAGCTGCAGGGTGCGCTGCGCGTGCGGCGCGTTGTCGCCGGGGGGCGTGTCGGTGGGCACCTGCACCAGGGCCTGCAGGTAACGCACCTCTTCGTCGAAGTGCGACTCCACCCAGGCGTCGAGCGCTGCGTAGATCGGATCCAGTGGTGGGGTCGTCATGGGTTCTGCCAGGTCCGGGCCAGCCCCTCGACCAGATGCTGAAACGCGGCGACGCACAGCTCGGTGTCATCGGCGCTGATGGATTCGAGCGGGTTGTGGCTGATGCCGGAATTGGCGCCGCGCATGAACAGCATCGCCTGCGGCATGGTTTCATGCAGCTTCATCGCATCGTGGCCGGCACCACTGGGCATGCGGAATACCGGCAGGCCCTGTGCCTGCACAGCCGCTTCCCAGCGCGCCTGCCAGTCCGCCGCGCTGGGGGCGGCATCGGCGGCCAGGGTCTGCTCGAGCGTGAACGAGACGCCACGCCGCTGGCAGATCTGCGCCAGCGCGTGGCGCACATCGGTGGCGAGCGCATCGCGCGCTGCATTGGTGGTGGCGCGCAGGTCGAGGCTGAAATGGCAGGCACCCGGCACCACGTTGATGCTGCCTGCCGGCACCTGCAGCTGCCCGACAGTGCCCACCACATCGGGCACGGCGCGTGCACGGGTTTCAACAAACAGCATCAGCTCGGCCACCGCGCACGCGGCGTCGCGGCGCTGGTCCATCGGCGTCGTGCCGGCATGGCTGGCCATGCCGTGCACCTGACCGAGGTAACGCACGCTGCCGTTGATGGACGTCACCACGCCCAGCGGCAGGTCGGCAGCGTTCAACACCGGGCCCTGCTCGATATGGACTTCGACGAAACCCAGGTACTGCGCCGGGTCGCGGCGCAGGGCCTGGATGGCGGGCAGGGTGGCCGGCAGCCCGGCAGCGCGCATCGCGTCTTGCATGCGCACGCCGTCGACATCGGTCTGGTCGAGCCAGGCCGGGTCGAAGTCGCCGGTCAATGCGCCCGAGCCCAGAAAGGTGGCCTTGTAGCGCTGGCCTTCTTCCTCGGCGAAGCCCACCACCTCGATATCGAAAGGCATCCTGCGGCCGGCGCGGTGCAGTTCCCGCACCACCGCCATCGGCACCAGGATGCCCAGCCGGCCGTCGTACTGGCCGCCATTGCGCACGGTGTCGTAGTGCGAGCCGGTGAGCAGGCGGCGCGGTTGTTTGGCGGTGTGCTCATCCTTGTGCTTGTCCGTGTCCTCACCTGTGGGCTCGACCGTGTGCTCGCCCGCGTGGTCACCCGTGTGCCCGACACTCGCGCGGTAGACACCCACCACGTTGCCCACCGCATCCAGGGTGGTTTCGTCGAAGCCGCAAGCCTGCATCCACTGCTGCAGCTGCGACGCGACGGCGCAGTGGGCGTCAGTGAGGTAGGTCACCGTCAGCTGCCCGGCTTCCTTGAAGCCCGGGTCGCTGTGCACGGCCAGTGCTTCAGCCCAGTCCCACACCTGTTGCCCGAGCGCCGGGCTGAAGCCGAACTTGTCGTTCAGGCGCAGTTCAGCAACGCGGTGGATGTTGCGCAGGTTCTCCGCAAATTCGTGCACTGGATGACCGGCCACGCGGCGCTGGAAGGTGCTGATGATTTCAGCGCGCGACAAACCCAAACCGCGCGGCCCGCGCACCGCCAGAATGAAAGGCCAGCCGAACCTGGCGTTGTAGTCGGCATTCAGCTGCTGGATCAGCTCGAACTCCCGCGGCGTGCAGTCGGTGAGGCCGGCCTTGCCCTGTTCGTGGGTGCTTTCTGCGGTCAGTGTCTGGCTCACCATCGCCTTGCCGGCCAGCTCGGGGTGGGCACGGATCAGCTGCAGCTGCGCGTCGCGCCCGGCCGCGCGCAAAGCCAGCACCAGGCTGTGCTTCAGGTGCGCCAATGACCGGAACGGCCGCTGCGCCCATGCCGCCTGCGCTATCCACGGCGAATGTTCGTAGGTGCCATCCAGCAGTGCCGTGAATGCAGGCTGTGTGGCGGCATTCAGTTGCTCCAGGGTCAACGTGGGGGAAGGTGTCATCGAGGCTCTCGTTCAGACGGGGTCAGGCGCAGGTCATTCGCAGGTCAGGCGCGGCCGTTCAGGACCAGACAAAGGCCGTTGCCGGGTCGAAGGGATGCGTGGCACGCCAGTGCCGCGCAATGTCGATGCGTCTGCAGATCCACACCTGTTCACGCGACTGGATGTGGTCCAGAAAACGCTGCAGCGAACCGATGCGCCCGGGTTTGCCGAGCAGCCTGCAATGCATGCCGATGCTCATCATCCTGGGGCGGTCTTGCCCGTCGGGGTCGCCTTCGGCATACAGCGCCTCGAAGCTGTCGCGCAGGTAGTTGAAGAAGTGGTCGCCGGTGTTGAAGCCCTGCGCCTGCACGAAGCGCATGTCGTTGGTGTCGAGCGCATACGGCACCACCAGGTGCGGCACGAGAGGGGAGCCAGCGCCTGCGGCACGGGGGGTAGGGAAGCCGGCGCCTGCGGCACCGGGGATAGGGAAGCCGGCGCCTGCGGCACCGGGGGTGCCATCGTGCTTCTGCACCTGCAGCCAGAACGGCAGGTCGTCACCGTAGTAGTCGCTGTCGTAGTCGTAGCCACCCTGCTCCACCACCAGGCGGCGCGTGTTGGGACTGTCGCGCCCGGTGTACCAGCCGCCGGTCCAGGCGGCGCCGAGCATCGTCTTCAGCTGCTCCGTGGCCACGCCGATGTGGCGGCGCTCGGTAGCTTCGGGCATGTGCTGGTGGTGGATCCAGCGCAGGCCGTGGTTGGCGATTTCGTCGCCGCGCGCCACCAAGGTTTGCACCAGTTCGGGGTAACGCTGCAGCGCCGAAACGACGCCGAACACGGTCAGGGGCAGGCCACGCTGGTCGAACTCGCGCAGGATGCGCCAGACACCGGCGCGGGAGCCGTATTCGTACATGCTCTCCATCGTCATGTGGCGGTTTTCATAGGCCTGCGCGGTGACGAGTTCGGACAGGAAGGTCTCGCTGGTGGGGTCGCCGTGCAGCGGGTTGTTCTCGCCCCCTTCCTCGTAGTTCAAGACGAATTGCACGGCCACGCGCGCCTGGCCCGGCCACTGCGCATGCGGCACCTGGCGGCCGTAGCCTTTGAGGTCGCGCGGGTATTGAGGGTGGGTGTCGCTGGTCGTCATGGGCAGGTCATGCGCAGTTCATGGACAAGTCAGGGGCAGGTCATCCGGAGTGCCGCAGCCAGGTCGCTGGCGCGGGGCTGCATCTGCAGGCTGCACTCAACGTTGCCAAGGTGGTTTTCCATCAGCCGCGCAGCGGCGCGGCCGTCCTGGCGCTCGATGGCGTCGACGATGGCCACGTGCTCGGCGGCCGAATGCACCGCAGAGTGTGAAGACTGGTGCATCAGCGCGATGAGCGAACACCGTGCCAGCAGGTCGGCCAGCAACTGCGCCAGCACCTCGTTGCCCTGCAGGCGCGCCAGCGTGACGTGAAAGTCGGCCAGCAGCCGGGTGCGGCCCGCCACGTCCACGCGCTGCACCGCCCGCCCCTCGTTGCCGAGGTGCAGCCGCAGTTGCGCGACTTGTGCGTGCGTGACGGTGGAGCACAGTTGCCTGACCATCGAAGCCTCGATCATCTTGCGCACTTCGAACACCTGGCGGGCCTCTTCGATGCTGGGCTCGGCGACGAAGGCGCCACGCGCCGGCGACAGCGTGATGAGCCGGTCGCGGCTGAGCTGGTTGAGCGCCTGGCGCACCAGCGTGCGCGAGACCTTGAACAAGTCCGCCATCGGCTGCTCAGCCAACTTGGTGCCCGGCATGAGCCGGCGCTCGATGATGGCCTCGGTGATCGACTCGACGATGCGGCGCGTGCTGCCGCCCGCCGTAGCGTGCTGGCCGGTGGCAGGCGACGGCACCGCTGGGGCTGCCAAAACGGACTTTGCGCTGGCCTCGATGCGCTCGACATCCCGGGCATCCTCGACATCCCGCGCCGACGGCGTGATGGCTTTGAGCTGGGCTCGCACTGTGGCCATGGCTGGGAAAGTCCTGACAATCAAGGAGCTCGGATGGATTGACGTGTATGCGCAAGTGTATACACTTTGCCGAGGGGTCCAACCCGTAGCAACCCCAAATCGACGCCTGCCCCGCACCAATCAGTGCACCAATCAGTGCACCAATCAGCACACTAACCGGCGCACCAACACCATGGGACACCTCAGCACCCACGTGCTCGACACCGCCAACGGTTGCCCTGCAGCCGGCATGAAGATCTGCTTGCAGCACCTGCAAGGCGACCAGGCCGTGACCGTCAAGTCGCTGACACTCAACCACGACGGCCGCGCCGACGGCCCGCTGCTCAGCGCCTCTGAAATGGCCCTCGGCCGCTGGCGGCTGCTGTTCGAGGTGGCGCCCTACTTCCGCGGCCGCGGTGTTGAACTGCCCGAGCCACCGTTCATCGACACCGTGCAGCTGGATTTCGGCATCGCCGACGCCGCCAGCCACTACCACGTGCCGCTGCTCGTCAGCCCCTACAGCTACAGCACCTACCGGGGGTCGTGAGCACGCACCCTGCGCGCGGGCACGCCACTTGCGGGTGGCCTGCCGTACAACCACTCTCCCTGGAGTCCCGATGAAACCCTTGCTGCCTGCCCGTTCCTGCGCCCGTGACCTGACGCGTGCGCTGACGCGTGCCCTCACCTGTGACCTGACGCGCACCCTGGTGTGTTTCGGGGCCGTTGCTCTGTCGCCCCTGGCCGCCAGCGCCGCTTACCCTGAAAAGCCGCTGCGCATCGTGGTCACCTTCGCCGCCGGCGGCGCCAGCGACATCGTGGCGCGCGCCATCTCCGAGCCGTTGTCGAAGGCGCTGGGCCAGCCGGTCATCGTCGACAACAAGCCGGGCGCCGGCGGCACCATCGGCGGCCTCGAAGTGGTGCGTGCAGCCCCTGACGGCTACACGCTGATGCTGAGCAATTCCACGCCGCTGTCCATCGGCCCCTTCACGGTGCCCAAGCAGCCGTACGACCCGGCCAGGCAGTTCACGCACATCGCGATGCTGGGCATAGCGCCCGTGGCCATCATGGCCAACCCGAAAACAGGCCCCGCCACGCTGAAAGACCTGCCCAAATACGCCGTGGGCGGCGCCGCCAATTTCGGCAGCGGTGGCCCGGGCTCCATCGGGCACATCGTGGGTGAGATGACCAAGGATGCGATGAAGTTGTCGATGACCCACGTGCCCTACCGTGGCGGCGCGCCGATGACCACCGACCTCATCGCCGGCACCATCCCGCTGGGCATCGACGTCATCACGGCCTATGTGCCGATGATGAAGAGCGGCCAGATCAAAGGCCTGGCGGTCACGTCGCGCAGCCGCTCGCCGCTGGCACCCGACGTACCCACGGTGGTGGAACTCGGCCTGCCGCAGCTGCTGGCCGAAAACTACTTCGGCGTTTCAGGCCCTGCCGGCCTGCCCAAAGAGGTGACCGACAAATTGAGCAAGGCGCTGGCCGACATCGTGGCCGACCCGGCCATCGTCAGGCGCTTCGAAGAACTGGGCATCACCGCGGTGAAAATGAGCAGCGCCGAGTTTGCCGGCTTCGTCAACAAGCAAGTCAACGACTGGGCGCCGGCCATCAAGGCGGCCGACGTGAAGAACTGACGGCAAGCAGCAAGCTCAAATCTATGAACCGTCGCCGTGGGCGGGCTGCACCTGCTGCAGCCCTGGCGCGACACCAATAGCAACGGCTCACAGCGCCCGCTGTGGTGAGCAAGCAGGCTCTGCAAGCGCCGAAAGAACCCACACCGATGGACCTCACCTACCTGCTCGACTGGGTCAACTTGCTGCTGCGCTGGGCCCACGTGATCGTGGCCATTGCTTGGATAGGCTCTTCGTTCTATTTCGTCTTCCTGGACAACAGCCTGCTCAAGCCCGACGACCCGGCGCTGAAAGCCAAGGGCGTGGACGGCGAGCTGTGGGCCGTGCACGGCGGCGGCTTCTACAACCCGCAGAAGTACCTGGTGGCGCCGAAGTCGCTGCCGGACCACCTGCACTGGTTCTTCTGGGAAAGCTACAGCACCTGGCTGACGGGCTTCGCGCTCTTCACCGTGATGTACCTGTTCAATGCCAGCAACTTTCTCATCGACAAGAACGTCTACGACTGGTCGCCCGCTGCTGCGGTGGCAGCGGCGCTGGCCTTTCTGGCGGTGTTCTGGGTGGTCTATGACCTGATCTGCCGTCTTGTCGGTGAAAGGTCGGTCGGTGAAAGGTCGGTGGGTGAAAAAGACGGCCAGGTGGGCGGTGACAGCCTGGTGGCGGTGCTGGTGCTGGTTTACGTGGTGGCTGCTTCCTGGGCCGCCTGCCAGCTGTTTGCCGGTCGCGCCGCGTTCTTGATGACGGGCGCCATGATGGCCACCGCGATGAGCGCCAACGTCTACTTCTGGATCATCCCGGGCCAGCGCACCGTCATCGCACAAATGAAGGCCGGGCAGCCGGTGCAGGCCATCCACGGCCAGCGCGCCAAGCAGCGCAGCGTGCACAACACCTACTTCACGCTGCCGGTGCTGATCGCCATGCTGTCCAACCACTACGGCTGGCTGTACCAGGCCCGGCACAACTGGTTGGTGCTGGTGCTGTTGATGCTGGCTGGCGCGCTGATACGCCACAGCTTCGTGGTGCGCCACAAGGCCTTGGCCATGGGCAGGCGCGTGCCCTGGGAATGGGCCGTCGGCGGCACCGCGCTGCTGCTGGGGCTGGCGGTGTGGCTGGCGCCCGCGCCACAGCCAACTGCCGTGGCCGCTGCGCCGGCGACTTACGCCGAGATGCGCGGCGTGCTCGACCAGCGCTGCGCGATATGCCACAACGCTGCCGTGCAACAGAAGAACGTGGCGTTGCACACACCCGAGCTCTTGAAGCAACACGCGCAAAACGTGTACCAGCAAAGCGTGGTGCTCAAGCTGATGCCGATGAACAACGCCACCCAGATCACCGACGCCGAGCGCGCACTCATCAAGCGCTGGTACGAAGGCGGCGCACCTGTTCAATGACGGCGCACCTGTTCAATGAATCCGATCCCTCTCCCTTCGAGGGAGAGGGTTGGGGGCAAGGGCGGGGTTACAAGCCGCCTGCGGCGAGCCGACCAAGCGGCAGCGGCCTGCAAGCCGCTGTGCGCACCGCAGGTGAGGGTTCAGTGCCGGCATTGCGTTGCTGTGCTTTCGACGATTCCACCCTCACCCCAACCCTCTCCCTGAGAGGGATAGGGAGCGAGAGCGAGAGCGGGAGCGAGAGCGGGAGAGGGAGCGAGATCGGGAGCAGGAGCGGGAGAAGGAAAGGGAGCAAGACCACGTGATGCCTGCGACGCTTCTGCTCAAGAACGCCCACCTGCTGGTGACGATGGACGGTCAGCGGCGCGAACTGGCAGGTGGCGGACTGTTCGCCCGCGCGGGCGTGATCGAGGCCGTGGGCCCGAGCAGCACCCTGCCCGCCACCGCCGACGTGGTGATCGACGCCAGCGACCAGGTGGTGACACCCGGCCTCGTCAACACGCACCATCACATGGTCCAGACGCTGACGCGGGCGGTGGCGCAAGACAGCGAGCTGTTCGGCTGGCTGCGCACGCTGTACCCGCTGTGGGCGCGGCTGACGCCCGAGATGCTGCACACCAGCACGCAGGTGGCGCTGGCCGAACTGCTGCTGTCGGGCTGCACCACCAGCAGCGACCACCTCTACCTGTTCCCGAACGGTTGCACGCTGGACGACACGCTGCACGCGGCCACTGAAGTGGGCCTGCGCTTTCATGCCGCGCGCGGCGCCATGAGCGTGGGACAGAGCCTGGGCGGCCTGCCACCCGACGAGGTGGTGGAAAGCGAGCCCGCCATCCTGCGCGACACGCAGCGCCTGATCGAACAGCACCACCAGCGCGAGCGCTTTGCCATGCAGCGCATCGTGGTGGCCCCCTGCAGCCCGTTTTCCGTCAGCCGCGGCCTGATGCGCGACGCCGCGCTGCTGGCGCGGGAACACGGCGTGCAGCTGCACACGCACCTGGCCGAGAACGACAACGACATCGCCTACACGCGCGAGAAGTTCAATTGCACGCCGGCCGAATATGCAGAACAGCTGGGCTGGCTGGGCCCCGACGTGTGGCACGCGCACTGCGTGAAGCTCGACGCAGCGGGCATACGCCTGTTCGCGAGCACCGGCACCGGTGTGGCGCACTGCCCTGGCAGCAACATGCGGCTGGGCAGCGGCGCCGCCCCCATCCGCGCCATGCGCGATGCCGGCGTGCCGGTGGCGCTGGCGGTCGACGGTTCGGCCAGCAACGACAGCGGCCATCTACTGGCCGAAGCGCGGCTGGGCCTGCTGCTGCAGCGCGTGGCTTTCGGCCCCGCCGCCATGGGCGCACGCGAGATGCTGGAGATTGCGACGCTGGGCGGCGCCCGTGTGCTGGGTCGGGACGACATCGGCGCGCTGGCACCCGGCATGGCCTGTGACCTGGCCTGCTTCGGCCTGGATGAACTGGCGCTGGCTGGCGCCGACAACGACCCGCTGGGCGCGCTGCTCTTCTGCCACAGCGTGAACGCGCGCCACGTGGTGGTGCAGGGCCGCGTGCTGGTGCAGGATGGCCGCATCACAAGCCTGGACGTGCCCGAGCTCGTGCGGCGCCACCGGCAGCTGGCCCGCAAGCTGATGCGGGGCTGATCCTCAGCCGTGCACGCAGCCGTGCACTCAGCAGGGCACTCACCCGTGCACCCACCCGTGCACCCACCCGCGCACCCACCCGCGCACCTACCCGCGCTCTCACCCGTGAACTCACGCGCGCCCTTACCCGTGCGCGTGCGCCCAGCGCGCACAATGCCGCCTCTTCACCCCCACAAGCCCACCCCCACAACCACCGCTCCGGAGACCCGCCCATGCTCGGCCAAATGATGCAGCAGCCGCTGATGATCTCGTCCTTCATCACCCACGCCGAACGCCACCACGCCGACCGCGAGGTGGTGTCGCGCCGCGTCGAGGGCGACATCCACCGCACCACCTACCGCGAGATTGCTCAAAGGTCGCGCCAGGCAGCACAAGCGCTGGGCGCTTTAGGCGTCAAGCCGGGCGACCGCGTCGCCACGCTGGCCTGGAACGGCTACCGCCACATGGAGCTGTATTTCGGCGTCAGCTGCTCGGGCGCCGTGCTGCACACGCTGAACCCGCGCCTGCACCCGGACCAGGTGGTCTACATCGCCGACCACGCCGAAGACCAGGTGGTGCTGTTCGACCTCACCTTCCTGCCGCTGATCCAGGCCGTGGCCGGCCGCACCAAGACCGTCAGGCACTGGGTCCTGATGACCGACCGCGCGCACATGCCGGCCGACCCGAAGGTGCCCAACCTGCTGTGTTATGAAGACCTGCTGGCAGCCCAGGACGGCCGTTATGAGTGGCCGGTGTTCGACGAGAACACCGCCAGCAGCCTGTGCTACACCAGCGGCACCACGGGCAACCCCAAGGGCGTGCTGTACAGCCACCGCTCCACGGTGCTGCACGCCATGGCCGGCGCCACGCCCGACTGCCTGGACTGCCGCGCCACCGACGTGGTGCTGCCAGTGGTGCCGATGTTCCACGTCAACAGCTGGGGCCTGGTCTACATCGCGCCGATGACCGGTGCCAAGCTGGTGCTGCCGGGCGCGGGCCTGGACGGCAAGAGTCTGTACGAGCTGTTCGAAAGCGAAGGCGTCACCATCTCGGCCGGCGTGCCCACCGTCTGGCAGGGCCTGCTGGGCTATGTGGATGCGGGTGGCCTTAAGTTCAGCACCATGCGGCGCAGCGTCATCGGTGGCTCCGCCTGCCCGCCGGCGATGATCAGGAAGTTCCGCGACGCCTACAACGTGCACGTGGTGCACGCCTGGGGCATGACCGAGATGAGCCCCATCGGCACGGCCGCCGCCTTCAAGGCGCAGCACACCACGCAGAGCGCCGAGCAACAGCTGGCGGTGATGGCCAGCCAGGGCCGCGCGGTGTTTGGCGTGGACATGAAGATCGTGTCCGAAGACGGCAAGGAACTGCCCTGGGACGGCCAGGCCACGGGCGACCTGCACGTGCGCGGGCCCTGGATCATCGACCGCTACTTCAGGAACGAAGGCGGCAACCCGCTGCGGGATGGCTGGTTCCCCACCGGCGACGTGGCCAAGATCACGCCCGATGGCTACATGGTGATCACCGACCGCAGCAAGGACGTCATCAAGTCCGGTGGCGAATGGATCGGCAGCATCGACCTGGAAAACATCGCGATGGCGCACCCTGCGGTGGCGATGGCGGCCTGCATCGCCGCCCGGCACCCCAAGTGGGACGAGCGGCCGCTGCTGGTGGTGATGAAGAAGCCGGGCATGGACGCCACGCGCGAAGAACTCATCGCCTTTTACGACGGCAAGATCGCCAAGTGGTGGACGCCCGACGACGTGGTGTTCGTCGACAGCATCCCGCTGGGCGCCACCGGCAAGATGCAGAAGATCAAGCTGCGCGAGCAGTTCAAGGACCACACGCTGCCCACCGCCTGAGCGGCTGTGAAGATGGCCGCGCGGCCCATCAATGGGCCCGTCAACGTTTCCACCAGAGGATCCATCAAAGACCGCGTCAAAGGGCGCGTCACAGTGCTCATCAAGCGCGCACGAACAAGGGCCACAGCAGCACGGCCCAGGTGAAGGCTGCGAAAAGCAGGCACAGCATCACCGCCGTGCTGCCCAGGTCCTTGGCGCGGCCGAGCAACGGGTGTT
>JBBQMM010000079.1:0-12311 GCA_038328935.1 Burkholderiales bacterium | reverse complement strand
GGCCGTGTGCCCGTCGGGCTTGAGGTCGGTGACGGTGTCGTCGGGCATGGTGCGCAGCAGCGTTGCGCCGGCAACGGCAAAGCCGGCAGCGTATTCCTCGCGCGGGTCGCACACCAGCACCTGGTAACCCAGCGCCTGCGCCATCTGCGCCACGTACTGCGTCATCTGCCCGGCGCCGATCAGCAGCAGGCGCCAGCTCGGGCCGTGGTGCGTGGTCAGCGTGGTGTCGCTGAGCAGCAGCTCGTCGGTGCCGTTGGCCGGCTGCAGCGAAACATCACCGGTGGCGAGTGTCAGCACGCGGCGCACACGCTGGCCGCCGTCCAACTGCTGCAACAGCGCCGGCAGCTGCGTGCACGGCAGCACCGGCTCCAGCACCAGCTCGATGAGGCCGCCGCAAGGCAGGCCGAAGCGGTGTGCCGCGTCGACGTCGATGCCGTAGCGCACCACCTGTGGCAACCCCGAGGCCAGCACGCCGCCGCGTGCCTTGTCCACCAGGTCGTCTTCGATGCAGCCCCCGGACACCGAACCCGCCACCAGCCCGTCGTCGCGAATGGCGACGCTGGAGCCTGGTGGACGCGGCGCCGATCCCCACGTGCGGGTGATGGTGCCCAGCACCACGCCGTGGCCACTGGCGTGCCACCGCTCGGCCTGGCGCAGCAGTTGAAGGTCGGCGTTGTCCATCAGTCCATCGTTGAAGCAGTGCGGGATGCCAAGCATACGGGGGTGACAAGGAAACAAGGGCGACAAGCAAACGGGGGTGACAAGGAAACAGGGGTGACAAGCGAACAGGGGTGACAAGCAAACGGGGGTGACAAGCAAACGGGGATGGCAAGATCGGCGACATGAAAACCCGTGGTGTGCACCTGCAGTACCGCTTCGAGGCCAGCGGCCAGCAAGGTGCGGCCGTGCACAACCCGCTGTTCGACCTGCTGCAGGCGGTGCACGAACACGGCAGCATCCAGCGCGCCGCGCGGGCCCTGGGCGCCAGCTACCGCCATGTGTGGGGCCAGTTGCACCAGTGGCAAGACACCCTGGGCGAGCCCATCGTGCACTGGACGCAGGGCCAGCCGGCACGGCTGACCCCGTTCGCCGAGCGCCTGCTGTGGGCCGAAACCCATGCCCGCGCGCGGCTGACACCGCACATCGAGGCCTTGCGCGCCGAACTCGAGCGCGTGCTGGCCGAAGCACTGGACGGCAGCCAGCAGGTGCTGACGATGGTGGCGAGTCACGACCTGGCGCTGCCGGCGCTGCGCGACACGGCCCGCGACAGCGAACGGCTGCACATCGATCTGCGCTTCGCGGGCAGCCTGGACGCGCTGCGCGCACTGGCCGAGGGCCGCTGCACAGTGGCCGGCTTTCATGTGCCCCCGCTGCCCGACGGCAGCGCGCTGTTTTCGCGCAGCCTGAAGCCGCTGCTCAAACCGGGCCGACACAAGCTCATCGGCTGCAGCCACCGCATGCAGGGGCTGATGGTGGCGCCGGGCAATCCGCTGGCGCTGACCGGTCTGGCCGCAGTGGCAGCCCTGCAGGCGCGCTTTGCGCGGCGCCAGGCAGGCTCGGCCACCTGGCTGTTGACCGAGCACCTGCTGGCACAGGCTGCGCTGCGGCCGGCTGACCTTCACGCGACCGGCACCGAGGACAGCCACAGCGCGGTGGCCGCCGCGGTGGCCAGCGACATGGCCGACGCGGGCATCGGGCTTGAAGCCGCTGCACACGCGTTTGGCCTGGCTTTCGTGCCGCTGGCACGCGACGACTACTTTTTGGTCTGTCTGGCACAGGCGCTGGAGCAACCCGCCGTGCAGGCCCTGCGCCGGGCGCTTGAGAACGCCGCCTGGCATCGGGCAGTGGCCGCACTGCCGGGCTACGCGGTGGCGCAACCCGGGCAGGTGCTGTCGTTGACGAAAGCCTTGCCATGGTGGCATTTCCGGCACCGGCGCGCCGCGGCCTGATCACGGCGCGGGGCGGGGCGGGTTCAGATGGCGCAGTTTCAGGTTGCGAAGTGCCAGACGGCGCTGTGTTGGATGGCGCAGTTTTCGGAGCCCGAAGTCTCGGATGGCGCACTGTCAGAAGGCGCAACTTCTGAACCCGACTGGGCCCATGTCGTCGCTCAAGCGCGCAAAACGGCGCGCCTTGGGGTGGCGCCAGCGCGGGTGGCAGGCGCCAGTGGCACCACGCAGCACACCAAGACTCTCTGCGGGCGCGCCGCCTCCGGGGGCACCTTCCTCAACCAACGCAGCAAGCTCATCCAGCCGCGCCCCCAGGCCGGCTTCCAGATGGCCGGGCGGCGCGACACCGGCACCGGGCCAGGCCCGTGCCCGCCCTGCCACCGACTCCAGCACCTCGCCCCAGACGAACCCGCGAGACTCGGCAGTGCACGCGGCCAGCTCCCATTCCGGCTCGGTGGGCAGACGGCGGCCGGCCCAGGTGCACCACGCCTGCGCCTCGAAGCGGCTCACCTGCAGCACCGGCTGGCCTGCCGCCGCGCGCTGCAGGGCCAGGCGTGGTGGGGCGCGCTCGTCAGCAGCCGGGCCTGAAGCTGGCGCCTGTTTCGTCGCCGGTTTCGCTGCCTGTTTCGCTGCCTGTTCTGTCGTCTGCACCGGCGGGCTGCCGCGCGTGGCATCCAGGCGGCGCATCACCAACACGCCACCGCGCATCTGCTCCACATCGCGCGGCGCGCGCCGGCCATGGCCCTGCGCGGCCAGGCCCTGCAGCCACGACCAACCCTCGTCGCCCCAGAGTTCAGGGCGGTCGTAGCCGCCGTCGTCTGCAAACTCGACAAACTGCGACCAGTTGACGGGCTGCGCGTCGATCTCGAATTCGGGCACCGCCACCTCGTGCGCCCAGCGCTCGGTCCATGGCACCAGGCCGCCATGGGGTGAGCCCAGCTGCCAGCGCTGCCCCGGAAACCACAGTGCGGGCCGCTGCGGCCGCGCAGGCGGGTTGCCGGCGCCCAGGCCGAGGGCCATCGCTTCACCCAGCCGGTCTTCATGCCACAGTGCCAAGCGAAAAAAACACAAACCGGTGTCGGTCTCGTCGCTGCTGGCCAGCAGGTCGAGCGTGGTTTCCAGCGTGTCTTGAAGGTAGGCGCGCAGGGCCTGGGGCTGCGGCAGTGTCTGGCCCGCTTCGATCCAGCGCTCGGCCGCCGGCTCGATGCCGGCCAGGCGGGGCGCAGACGGGTCGCAAGCTTCGCCGCGCTGGCGCTGCACGTGGCGCGCAATCCAGTACTCCTGGTACCAGCCCGCCAGCGCAGCACGGCGCAGCGCGGGGATCGATTCGCAGAGCGAGAGCAATTCGCCACGCGCCAGCGAATCTTTCTTCGCCAGCGATTCATTCTTTGCCAGCGATTCATTCATCGCCAGCGACTCGTCAAGCGCCAGCAGACGCAGCAAGCGGTTGCGGCTGTCGATCAGCGCCACCGACAGCAACTCGCGGCCCGCATGCCGGATGGCGCAGGGGTCGTCCCATGCAGAGGTGGTGGCTGCGCCAGTCATGGCGGGGTCTGCGCGACAGCGGGTGGTGCGGGGTGCGGGCGGTGCGGAGCCGCCGCCCTACTGTTCCACCAGCCCGTTGCGTATGGCGTACACCATCAGCTCGGCGTTGTTGGCCAGCTGCAGTTTTTCCAGCACACGCGCGCGGTACACCGACACCGTCTTCGGGCTGAGGCGCAGCGTATCGGCAATGTCGGACAGCCGCTTGCCACCGGCAATCATCAGCATGGTCTGCAGTTCGCGGTCGCTCAGCTTTTGGTGCGGGTGCTCGTTGGCCGGCGTGGTGAGACTTTCAACCAGCATCTGGGCAATCTCGGGTGTCACGTACTTGCGGCCCTGGGACACCGTGCGCACCGCCTGCACCAGCAGTTGCGGGTCGCCGCCCTTGTTGACATAGCCATAGGCGCCGGCACGCAGCGCACGGATGGCGTACTGGTCTTCCGGGTACATGCTGACCACCAGCACCTTGACGGCCGTGCTTTCGTCCTTCAGCGCATGCAGCACGTCCAGGCCACTGCGGCCGGGCAGGTTGATGTCGAGCACCAGCACGTCGCAGGGCTGCTTGCCGGCACTGGCCATCGACAGACTGCGCATCAGCGCACGCAACTCGCCGTAATCGCCGGCTTCGCCTACGACGCGGATGTCGGCGGCATCCGACAGCGTGTCACGAATACCGCGGCGGATGAGCGCGTGGTCGTCGCAGAGGATGACGTCGATCATGAAGTTCCAGGTTCCGGCGGATCTGCATTCTGACCTGCGGGCTGTGGTGCGTCTGCACGCTCGTCTGCACGCGGGTCTGCACGCTCGTCTGCACGTCCGTCTGCGCGCGGGTCTGCACGCGCGTCTGCATGCCCGTCTGCAAGCGCCGCGTCTTCGCCGCCGCAAACTGCGGCCAAAGGCACCGATACGATGAGCGAGGTGCCCGCGGCGCTGCTGCTCAGGTCGACCCAGCCGCCCACGTGCGAGGCGCGTTCGTGCAGGCCGCGGATGCCGAAGCTGCGCGCCTTGGCCAGGTCGGCGTCGCTCATGCCGCGGCCGTTGTCGCTGACTTCCAGCGAGAGCACGCCTTCGCTCAGCGACAGATCCACCTGCACGCGGCTGGCGGCGGCGTGCTTGCTGATGTTCGTCAGCGCCTCCTGCGCGGTGCGGTACACCACCAGCGGCACACCCGAAGGCAGCACCGGCAGCTCGCGGCCGGTGCAAAAGCTGCAGGCCACACCGGTGCGCTTTTCGAAGCTGCTGCACAGCCACTGCAGCGCCGCCACCAGCCCTTGATCCAGGATCGCCGGGCGCAGGTTCTGCATGATGCGCTGGCTGACCTGCAGCGCGCTGCTCACGGTGTCGAGTGCGCTGGCCGCGCGCGACTGCAATTGCGGGTCTTGCGCGTGGCGCCGTATCCAGTCGAGGTCGAACTTCAGCGCCGTCAGCGAGCCGCCCACTTCGTCGTGGATTTCGCGCGCGATGGCCGAGCGCTCGGCCTCCACGCTGGTCTGCAGGTGCTGCGCCAGTGCCGACAGGCGCGCCCGCGACGCCTGCAGTTCGGCATCGGCGGCCGCGCGCGCGCGCTGCACGTCGGCCGCCTCGATGGCGTGTTCAATGGCCGGCGCCAGGCGCGACAGGTTGTTCTTCAGCAGATAGTCGGCAGCGCCGCTGCGCATGGCCTCCACCGCGGTGTCTTCGCCGATCTGGCCCGAGACCAGGATGAACGGCACGGCCCGGCCGCCGTCGGCCATGTGCTGCTGCAGCAGCCGCAGCGCCTGCACGCCGGTGAAACCGGGCAGGTGGTAGTCCGACAGGATGATGTCCCAGCGTTCGCCCAGCGCGAGCGTGAAATCTGCACGGGTTTCGACCCTTCGTGCCGCCACCGCAAGGCCTGAACGGCGCAACTGCGCCATCACCAGCGCGTGGTCGGGCTCGCTGTCCTCGAGGTGCAGCATGCGCACCGGCGCCCGAGGCGCACGCGGCCGCTGCGCATCACCCGTCTCGTGGCGGGCGGGCGGATCTGAAGCAGACAGCCCATTCATGCGACGAGTATCGCAAACCTGCCTGCACTGGCTGCACTGGCTTCCCTGGCTGCCCTGGCTTCCGTGCCTGCTCTGGCTGCTCTGGCTGCTCTGGCTGCTCTGGCTGCACTGGTTTGCCGTTCACAACCCGGCACAAACCGAAATAGGGCCGTAACCGAGCGGTCTTCGATTCAATGTTTCAAGGGGTGCTGCCGACAATGGATCACCGGACGGTTGTGCGGGACCCTGGCACCGGAGCGCGCCAAGCTCCCACCACGACCAGCCATCGAACCCCTGGAGCCCCATGCTCACGTCGGACCGCCCCGAACCGCAAAGTTACCTGCCCGTGATGGCACTGCCGCCGCTGGTGGCCACCGACCTGCAAGACCACCTGATGGTGGCGAGCAACGATCTCGACCGCCTGCAGCGGCTGCTGACCGACGCCTGTGACGTCTTGCTGACGCACTACCACGGTGCCGACGCGGCCCTCAAGCGCTTGCTGCAGACCGCCGCTGCCGGCGGCCCTGCAACGCCCGATCCCGCGCCCAATACCGCTGAAGCCCGCGCCGCCTTGCGGCATCTGGGCGGCGCCATCACGGCGTTGCAATTTCAGGACATGGCGTCGCAGCTGGTCGACCACACGCAGCGGCGGTTGCGCAACTGCGCCGACCGCCTGGCCAGCGACACGATGCCCGACGACGAAGACGGGGTGGCGCTGGTCGCAGCCGCACCCGAACGCCCGAACCCGGTGACCCAGGACGAGATGGACGCAGGGTCCATCGAGTTGTTCTGACCCCGCCGTCCCTGGCCCACCCCACCGTACCGCGGTTCCTTTCCCGCACTGTTTCTCTCGCAGTACCTCTCCCGGAGCACCCTCATGCACTCGATCCTCGCCGTAGACGACAGCGCCTCCATGCGCCAAATGGTGTCGTTCACGCTCAAGAACGCCGGCTTCAGCGTGGTCGAAGCGGTCGATGGGCAGGACGCCTTTGAAAAGGCCAGTGGACGCACCTTCAGCCTGGTGCTGACCGACCAGAACATGCCGCGGCTGGATGGCATCGGCCTGACGAAAAAATTGCGTGAGAACCCGAACTTCAAGACCACGCCGATCCTGATCCTGACCACCGAGAGCAGTGACCAGATGAAGCAGGCCGGTCGCGCCGCGGGCGCCACGGGCTGGCTGGTCAAACCGTTCGACCCCGCCAAGCTGGTGGAAGTCATCGGCAAGGTCATCCGCTGAGTCGCGCGCACGAAAAAACACCAACACAGCCAACCACAGAGGAACTGACGATGGGTGACCTCAGTCAAGAAAGCATGAACGCTGCGGCCGGCATCGACCTGAGCCAGTTCTACCAGGTCTTCTTCGAAGAGGCCGGCGAGAACCTCGAGACGCTGGAACAGAAGCTGCTCACGCTGGACATCGAAAACGCCGACGACGAAGAGCTCAACGCCATCTTCCGCTGCGCGCACTCGGTGAAGGGCGGCGCGGCCACCTTCGGTTTCACCGACGTGGCCGAACTGACGCACCAGATGGAGACGCTGCTGGACAAGCTGCGCCGCCACGAACTGACCCCCAACGCGGCGATGGTGGATGTGCTGCTGGCTTCTGGCGATGCGCTGAAGGCGCAGCTCGGCCGTCACCAGGGCAGCGGCCAGGCGGCGGTGGACACCAGCGAGTTGCTGCAGTCCATCCGCCGGCTGGTGAACGGCCAGGCACCGCCGGCAGCCGCCCGTCCTGCCGGGACTGCAAGCGGGACTGCAAGCGGGACTGCAAGCTCAGCGGCCGCGCCGGCCCCAGCCCAGCCGGCGGCCGCAGCCGGGCCGCACGCCCAGCGCGCACTCGAACTGACCGTAGGCCCGCTGGCGGACCTGAGCGCGGCCGACAACCTGGTGGACCTGTTCAATGAAATCACCGACCTCGGCACCATCGAGGCGCTGGACGGCGGACGCGGCGACGAAGGCCTGCGCCGCTTCAAGGTGCTGACCACCAGCACCGACGACGACCTGCTGGACCTCTTCAGTTTCCACATCGCGCGCGAACAAGTGCGCCTGGCTCCGCTGGGCGCGGGCTACGGCTTTCACGCCAATGCGCCCGGCGCGCCGCCGGCTGAGGCGGCCCCACCTGACGCCGGCTTCGGCTTCTTCGACGACGCGCCGGGTGCGCCTGGCACGGCGCCGCCCAGGGCTGCATCCGAAGCCGACGCGCCCGCGCCGCTGCCACTTGCGCCCAAGCTTGCTGCCGCCAAGATCGAAAAGGCCATCACCCCCGAGTCGAGCACGCTTCGTGTGTCGGTCGAAAAGGTCGACCAGCTCATCAACCTGGTGGGCGAACTCGTGATCACGCAGGCCATGCTGGCGCAGAACAGCAAGGGCCTGGACTCCGGCATCAACCAGCAGATGCTGTCGGGTCTGGCCGACCTGGACCGCAACACGCGCGACCTGCAAGAAGCGGTGATGTCGATCCGCATGATTCCGATGTCGCTGGTCTTCAACCGGTTTCCGCGCATGCTGCGCGACCTGGCCGGCAAGCTGGGCAAGAAGGTGGAACTGGTGCAGGTGGGCGAAGCCACCGAGCTGGACAAGGGCCTGGTGGAGAAGATCACCGACCCGTTGACGCACCTGGTGCGCAACAGCTGCGACCACGGCATCGAGCTGCCGGCCGAACGCCTGGCCAAAGGCAAGTCGGAGCACGGCACCGTGTCGCTGATCGCCAGCCACCAGGGCGGCAGCATCGTGATCGAGGTGCGTGATGACGGCAAGGGCCTGAACCGCGACAAGCTGTTGAACAAGGCACGCGAACGCGGCCTGGAAGTCTCTGACGGCATGAGCGACACCGACGTGTTCGGCCTCATCTTCGCACCCGGCTTTTCCACCGCCGACGAGGTCACCGATGTGTCGGGGCGCGGCGTGGGCATGGACGTGGTGAAGAGGAACATCACCGCGCTGGGCGGCACCGTGGAGATCGATTCAGCCGAGGGCTACGGCATGACGGTGCGGGTGCGCCTGCCGCTGACGCTGGCCATCATGGACGGCATGAGCGTGGGCGTGGCGGGCGAGTGCTACATCCTGCCGCTGAGCAGCGTGGTGGAGTCGTTCCAGGTCCAGCCGGGCATGGTCAAGACTATCGGCGGCAGCGGCCGCGTGGTGGAAGTGCGCGACGAGTACATGCCGGTCATCGAACTGGAACGCGTATTCGACGTGCCCCGCAACTCTGAGTGCGAGGTCAGCCGCATCCTGGTGGTGGTGGAAGCCGAAGGCGGTCGCGTGGCCATGATGGTCGACGAACTGCTGGGCCAGCAACAGGTGGTGGTGAAGAACCTGGAAAGCAACTACCGGCGCGTGGACGACGTGTCGGGCGCCACCATCATGGGCGACGGCCGCGTGGCGTTGATCCTGGACGTGGGTGCCCTGGTGCGCCGTTCACGCCACTGATCGCCGACCCCAAACCACTTCGATTTCAGCAAGCCCACCATGAGCAGTCTCGCCACCACGATGCGCCAGTTCACGATCAAGACCCGCATGCGCGGCGCCATCATCATGGTGCTGGTCCTGCTGGGCATCATTTCGCTGTTGGCGGTCTGGGGTGGCCAGCGGGTGCTCAGGATCAACGCCGAGTACGCCGCCCACACCGTGCACGAACTGCGCACGCTGGGCCTGGTGCGCGACAACCTCACCCAGCTGAAGGTGCTGGAGCGCCAGCTCGTCATCGAACACGACAACCCGGCCAGCGGCAGCGGCAGCGACGACTTCAAGCAGTGGCAGGCGGCGCTGAAAAGCACCGAGGCCAGGCTGCAACAGATGCTGCAAGGCGAAGAGGACGACGACAACCCGATCGCACGCAGCGCGCTGGCCAGGCTGAAGACCTATGCCGAACTGAGCCTGCCGGTGCTGGGCAACCCGAACAAGGCCGCGTATCAGAGCGCCCGCGGCATGGACCGCTTGCTCACGCCCGCCAAGCAGACCTTGACAGGCGTGCAGGCCGATGTCGAGCGCATCGCGCAGGTCGTCGACCGCGAGGCCGAAAACACCCATGCCGAACTGCAAAAGGCGATCAATCTGACGGTGGTGGCACTGGGCGCAGCGCTCGTCACGGCCGCCGCCGTGGTGACGGTGCTGACGCTGTGGAACTCCCATTCGATCACCCGCCCCATCGAACAGGCCGTGGCACTGGCGCAGAGCATTGCCGGCGGCGACTTGACCAGCCGCGTCGACGCGCGCGGCAGCGATGAGGTGGCCGCGTTGCTGCTGGCATTGCAGCGCATGCAGGCCAGCCTGCGTGAACTGGTGGGCCAGGTGCACGACTCTTCACAGAACATCCGCAACGCCAGCGTCGAGGTCGCGTCGGGCAACACCGACCTGAGCCACCGCACCGAGCAGGCCGCGCAAGCGCTGCAGCAGACCTCGGGCTCGATGGAGGAGCTCACGGGCACGGTGCAAACCAGCGCCCGCTCGGCACGCGAGGCAAGCGAACTGGCCGCCTCTGCCGCCACCGTGGCGCGCCGCGGCGGCCAGGTGGTGGCACAGGTGGTGTCGACGATGGAAGACATCAACGTCAGCAGCAAGCGCATTGCCGACATCATCGGCACCATCGATGGCATTGCCTTTCAGACCAACATCCTGGCGCTGAACGCAGCGGTCGAAGCCGCCCGCGCTGGTGAACAGGGGCGCGGCTTTGCAGTCGTCGCCAGTGAGGTGCGCAGCCTGGCCCAGCGCAGCGCCAGTGCAGCGCAGGAAATCAAGAATCTGATCGGCGCCAGCGTGGACCGCGTGCAAGCCGGCTCGCGCCTGGTGGCCGACGCCGGCAGCACGATGGACGAGATCGTGGCGAGCGTGCAGCGCGTGGCGCAGATCATCGACGCCATGGCCGGCGCCGCCGACGATCAGAGCGCGGGTATCGGCCGCGTCAATGGCGCCATCAGCGACCTCGATCACATGACGCAGCAGAACGCCGCACTGGTTGAACAGAGCGCTGCCGCCGCCGACAGCCTGAAGCAGCAAGCCACGCGCCTGAGCGAGGTGGTGGGCACCTTCAAGCTCGAGCCCGTGCTGTCTGCCCATTGACGGGCAGCACCGCCGGTACGCGCCGAAGCCCTGTGCCGAAGCCCCGTGCCGAAGCAATGTGCCGAAAGAACGCACCGAGAAAGCGCACCCGAAAAGCGCTCCGAACCCCTGCACCGACCACCCGAACTTGCCCACCCGGTCTGCGCCCAACTCACGCAGCCCAACCCAGGCCCCGAATCGAGAAAACGAACCATGCTCTCAGCCCTCTCCAGCCCCACCTTCACCCTGTCCCTGCTGGCCGCCGGCCAGGCCGGTCTCATCGCCGGCTTGTCGCTCGGCTGGAGCCCGTGGTTGACCGGCAGCGCCAGCCTGCTGGGCAGCGTGGCTGCCGCGCTGGGTGTGTGGAGTGCAGCCAGCGCGCGCCGCAAGCTGCACAGCGACGTCGGCAGCCATGTGCAGCGCCTGGCCTCGGGTGACCTGACACAGAACGTGCAAGTGCTCGGCGACCAAGACACCCGGCAGCTGCTGGGCGCGCTGCAGTCGCTGCAGAACGGCCTGCGCAGCACCCTGGGCTCGATTCGAGGCGGCGCCGAAGGCGTGTCGGTGGCAGCGGCAGAGATTGCCATCGGCAACGCCAACCTGAGCAGCCGCACCGAACAGACTTCGTCCAGCCTGCAGCAAGCAGCCAACGCGATGAGTGAGCTCACCGGCACCGTCAACCAGACGGCCGAGTCGGCACGCACCGCCAACCAGTTGGCCTCGTCAGCCAGCGAGGTGGCCCGGCGCGGTGGCGCCGTCGTCTCGCAGGTGGTGTCGACGATGGAAGACATCAACACCAGCAGCAAGAAGATCGCCGACATCATCGGCACCATCGACGGCATCGCCTTCCAGACCAACATCCTGGCGCTCAATGCGGCCGTCGAGGCCGCACGTGCCGGTGAACAGGGGCGTGGTTTTGCGGTCGTCGCCGGCGAGGTGCGAAGCCTGGCGCAGCGCAGCGCCGAAGCAGCGCGCGAGATCAAGAGCCTGATCAACAACAGCGTCGAAAAAGTCGAATCGGGCTCGCGCCTGGTGGCCGACGCCGGCAACACGATGACCGAGATCGTGGCGAGCGTGCAGCGCGTGACCGACATCATCGGCGAGATCTCGGCCGCTGCTGCCGAACAGAGCGGCGGCATCGGGCAGGTCAGCCATGCCGTGGCCGATCTCGACCAGATGACGCAGCAAAACGCTGCGCTGGTGGAGCAAAGTGCCGCTGCTGCGCAGTCACTGAAGGATCAGTCGGAACAGCTGAGCTCGGCGATGGCGGGATTCAGGTTCCACGCCTCGGTGTCCACCCCGCAGGCCCGGCCCCAGGCCGCTGCCGGCCGCGTCATCAACCAGGCGCGCAGGGCTGCACCCGCCAGTTCCGGTGCGTCAAAGGCAGCTCCACGCAGCGGGATCAACGCCTCCAGCACCAGCAACAGCAGCAGCAACACCCGCAACACCCGCAACACCAGCGAGGAGTGGGAGACCTTCTGACGCGTCCCGCACTGGTGCAGAGGCTGAGAGTTTTTCGAGCGTGCCCGATCAGCCCAGCGGCAAGGTGCGGCGCGCCGCTACAGAACCACCTCCGGCTTGCCGATAAAGCAGACAGGTGCCGCACGTTCCAACGCCCACCGCACCCCTGCCTTGCTCTTGCCCCCGTCCAACGTCCGCCCCGCCCCAAGGAAACCGCCATGGAAATGATTGCCGAAGCAGCCCGCGCCGAGAACCATGCCGCCACCCGGGCCGGGTCGGCCGCCGCGTTGTCGGCCGCGGGCAGCGCTGCCGCCCGCGC
>JBBQMM010000078.1:0-12418 GCA_038328935.1 Burkholderiales bacterium | reverse complement strand
GCCCAGGGTCGTCAGCAGTGCCGCATTCGCCGCCACACCTGCGGCCACCCACGCCAAAGCGCGCCAATCGCCTCGCGCCGCGCCCGACGGCTCGTCCATCGACCAGCCTGCGCCGCGGGCCTGCCAGAGCAGCAGCGCGCCACATCCCATCAGCACGACAGCCACCACCCAGGGCAGAAAGTTCGGCCCCACGCCCGCATAGCCGGCCACCGACGAAATGTCTTTCGCACCCCAGGCCAGCAGCACACCCAGGGCCAGCGCGCCGCCCCCAATGGCACGTTGCGCGCCGGCGTTCGAAGGCTTCTGGCTCATCTCAAATCATGCCGGCCTTGACCATCGTGGCACGCAGGCTGGCGAACTCGCGCTCGACGAAGTCTTCGAATTCCTTGCCGGTCTGCAGCGCAGGCGTCCAGTTGTTCTTCTCCAGCGCCTCGGCCCAGGCCTTGGACTTGGTGGCCTTGACAACCATATCGGTCAGCGCCTTGCGTTGCTCGGGCGTGATGCCGGGCCCGCCGTACACGCCCCGCCAGTTGCCGATCTCGACGTTGTAGCCCTGCTCCTTCATCGTCGGGATGTTGATGCCCTTCAGCCGCGTGGCCGAGGTCACCGCGATGGCGCGCATCTTGCCGCTTTCGATGTACTGCTGGAATTCGCTGTAGCCGCTGCCGCCCACGGTGACGTTGCCGCCCAGGATGGCCGCAGTTGCTTCGCCGCCGCCGCGGAAAGGCACGTAGTTGACCTTCGACGCGTCCAGCCCCACATCACGCGCCAGCATGGCCGCGGCGATGTGCTCGGTGGAACCGCGCGAGCCGCCGCCCCACTTCACGCTGCCGATGTCTTTCCTCATCTGCTCGACCACATCCTTCATGGTCTGCAGGGGCGAATTGGCGGGCACCACGAAGACGTTGTATTCGCTGGTCAGGCGCGCCAGCGGCGTGCACTGCGTGACGCTGACCGGCGGTTTGCCGGTGATGATGCCGCCCAGCATCACGGCGCCCATCACCATCATGGAGTTGCCGTCGCCCTTGGCCGAATTGACGAACTGCGCCAGGCCGATGGCACCCGCAGCGCCGCCCTTGTTGTCGTAGGTGATGGACGCGGCGACACCGGCGTCCTGCAGCGCCTTGCCCAAGGCACGACCGGTGGTGTCCCAGCCGCCACCCGGGTTGGCAGGGATCATCATCTTCAGGTTGGCAGCAGCGCGGGCCGACAGCGGCAACGTGCCGGCCGCAGCCAGGGCCATCAGGCTCTTCAGGAAAGTATCGCGACGCATGGATGAAGTCTCCTTGTGAATGGTGTGCGGATGCTTGACCGCGGCAGGGGGATGATGCGCGGCATCGCTGTCAATCGGCTGTCGAAGCCATCAGGGGAAGCCCTGATGCCGGGCCACCGGGCGGGCGAATAATCAGCCCGCCGATGAAACTGCTCCTGATCGAAGACAACACCGCGATGCAGACCACGCTGCAGCGCAGCTTTGAGCGCCGCGGCGTGCAGGTGGTGCTGTGCGGCGACGGCGCGCGCGCGCTCGACCGCTGGCACTCCAGCGTGCCCGATGTCGTGCTGCTCGACCTGAGCCTGCCCGGCCTCGACGGCCTCACGGTGTTGGCCCAGGCGCGGGCGCAGGGTTTGCTGACGCCCGTGCTCATCATCACTGCCCGCGGCGCCGTGGGTGACCGCGTGCTGGGGTTGAATACCGGTGCTGACGACTACCTGGCCAAGCCCTTCGATCTGGACGAACTCGAAGCCCGCGTGCGCGCGCTGGTGCGGCGCTACGGCCCGGCTGCTGCGGCCCAGCAGGCCGCGCCACCGTTCTGTGGTCTGCACTGCGACCACAGCAGCGGTGCCATCTATTTTCAGGGCCAGCCGATGGAGCTGAGCACACGCGAGGCGGCGCTGCTGCGCGCCTTGCTGGCGCGCCCGGGCCGTGCCGTGGCCAAGGAGCGCCTGAGCGAAGTGGTGTTTGCCGGCGAAGGCGCTGTGCAGGCCGACGCCATCGAGGTGGTGGCCTACCGGCTGCGCAAGAAGCTGACCGCCACGGCCACGCAGTTGATCACGCTGCGCGGGCTGGGTTACTTGCTGAAAGCCGCCGCTTGAAGCTGGCGGCGGCGTGGGCGCGGCTGTCACTGCGCAACCAGTTGCTGCTGGGCATCGGGCTGCCGGTGCTGGCGCTGCTGTTGGTCAACGCCTTCACGCTGTACCAGCAGGCGCTGGCGGCGGCCAACACCGCCTACGACCGCACCCTGCTGGCATCGGCCAAGTCGATCGGCGAACTGCTGGAGGTGGACAGCAGCGCCGGACCACCACGCCTGAAGGCCACCCTGACCTACGCCGCGCTGGAGGCCTTCGAGGCCGACAACCGCAGCCGCATGTACTACAAGGTGACCGGCTTCGCGGGCGAGATGGCGTCAGGCTTCGCAGACCTGCCGCCGCCGCGGCTGGATAAGGGCAGCCCGGCAAATAACGTCTACGCAGCCCTGGTGCGCTTCTACGATGAACAGTACGGAGCCGAGCCGGTGCGCATGGCGGTGCTGCTGCAGCCCGTTGCTGGCGCGGCCGGCCATGGCATGGCCACCGTCCAGGTGGCCGAAACACTCGAACTGCGGCACACGCTGGCGCGCCGGCTGTTGATGCAGACACTGTGGCAGCAGGCACTGCTGCTGCTGGTGATTGCTGCGGTGGTGCTGTGGGTGGTGCAGCGTGCCACCGCGCCGCTGCGCGACTTGAGCCGCGCGCTGCAGGGGCGCGCCGAGACCGACCTGTCGCCACTGGATGTGCCCGGCGCGCCGCGCGAGCTGCAGCCCGTGGTGGACGCCACCAACACGCTGATGGCCCGACTGGCGCAGCTGCTCGAACACCAGCGGCGCTTCGTGCGCGATGCCTCGCATCAGTTGCGCACGCCGCTGGCGGTGCTGAAAGCGCAAGTGCAGTCGGCGCGTCGTGGCGATGTCGGCGCCGAACTTGCGCTGACCGAAATCAACACCACGGTGGAGCGCGCCACAGAGCTGGCCAACCAGCTGCTGGCACTGGCCAAGGTGGAGCAGCTACGACCGGGCGGCGACGCCATGGCCCTTACGCCGGTGGTCGACTGGGCACAGACCGTGCGGGCCGTGGCGCTGGACGTGTCGCCGCTGATCGCCGAAAGGCAGCTCGACTTCAGCCTGGAAATCGACACCCTGGAAACAGGCAAAGCGTGCATTCCCGTCCGCGCCCACGAATGGGCGCTGCGAGAGCTGACACGCAACCTGCTGCACAACGCCATCAAGCACGGGCCGCCGGGCAGCCACTTGCTGGTGTCGTTGAAGGTGGACAGGGCCGACTGTCAGGCACGGTTGCTGATCGCGGACGGCGGGCCCGGGCTGTCTGACGAACAGCAGCAGCGTCTGTTTCAGCCCTTTGCGGCCAGCGGCAGCGCGGCCGGCTCGGGGCTGGGCCTGGCGATCTGTCATGAAATCGTGCAGGCTCTCAGTGGCCACATCAGCCTGTGCAACCGCGGCCTGCCGCCGTGGGTGGACGGCCTGGACGCCGAAGTCCGCCTGCCCCTGAACTCGACACGCGACCCTGCATGAACGAAGCCGACAAAGTCAACGACCGCGTGCGCCTGGACAAATGGCTGTGGGCGGCGCGCCTGTACAAGACGCGCGCGCTGGCCAGCGAAGAAATCTCCAAAGGCCGTGTCAGCATCAACGGCCAACCCGTGAAGGCTTCGCGCGAACCGCGTGTGGGCGATCTGGTCGCCTTCCGACAGGGCTTGGTGCCCCGCACCGTGCAGGTGCTGCAGCTTAGCGCCGTGCGCGGCCCGGCGCCCCAGGCTCAGCTGCTTTACGAAGAAACACCCGACAGCCTGGCCGCGCGTGCGCGGCTGGCCGAGCAGCGACGGATGGGCACCGAACCCGCGCAGGCGATCGAGCAAGGAAGACCCACCAAACGCAACCGCAGGCAATTGGCCGAGTGGCAGCGCTGGAGCGCCACTGCCCCCGATCAGGACTGAAGCACCGCGCCGTTGCGGCTTCTACCGGAGCCGGCCCGAAGCCGTGCGCTCGCAACAAAACGCGGAAAGACCCTCTTGAAATGTTGGCCAAGGCCCTCAAGTGCAAACGACTACAAGTTCTGGTCGATTCCACCAACCTCCCCATGAGCCACGAATACCCATCTGCTGCACCACCGTCACCCGCATCCGAAACGGACCCTGCCGGGTCCGATTTCGCTAGCGCGGCGCCGAGCCTGGAAGAACAAGTGGCCGCCCTGCAGGCCAGGCTCGGCGAGGCCAACGACAGCTTTTTGCGCGCCAAGGCCGAAGCCGAAAACACACGGCGTCGTTCTGAAGAAGAAATCTCCAAAGCGCGCAAGTTCTCCATCGAAGGTTTTGCAGACAGCCTGCTGCCGGTGCGCGACAGTCTGGAAGCCGCCATCGCGATCGAGCAAGCCACGCCCGAGCACCTGCTGGAAGGTGTGCACGCCACGCTGCGCCAGCTGACGCAAGCGCTGGAGCGCAACAAGGTGCTGGCCATCAACCCACCGGCGGGCACGCGCTTCGACCCCCACCAGCACCAGGCCATCAGCGTGGTGCCAGCTCAGCAAGAGCCCAACACGGTGGTGGCCGTGCTGCAAAAGGGCTACCTCATTGCCGAGCGCGTGCTGCGGCCTGCGCTCGTCACGGTGACCGGCGCGTCCTGATCCTTTGCGACCGTGGCAAGGGGTGCGACTGGTGCCACCGTTGCAACCGTCGCAACCGTCGCCAGCTCGCAAAAGCTGCACCAGACCCTGCCGCGGGGCTTGAAACGGCAACCGTTATCCACACCTGACACCACACTCGAATTTCACTCCACAGGGGAACATTGACATGGGCAAGATCATCGGCATCGACCTGGGCACCACGAACTCGTGCGTCGCCATCATGGAAGGCAACACCACCAAGGTGATTGAGAACAGCGAAGGTGCGCGCACCACGCCGTCCATCATTGCCTACCAGGACGACGGCGAAATCCTCGTCGGCGCCAGCGCCAAGCGCCAGAGCGTGACCAACCCGCGCAACACGCTGTATGCCGTGAAGCGCCTGATCGGCCGCAAGTTCGCCGAAAAAGAAGTGCAGAAGGACATCGGCCTGATGCCCTTCACCATCGCGGCGGCCGACAACGGCGACGCCTGGGTGGAAGTGCGCGGCAAGAAGATGGCGCCGCCGCAGGTCAGCGCCGAGGTTCTGCGCAAGATGAAGAAGACGGCCGAGGACTATCTGGGCGAGGAAGTGACCGAAGCCGTGATCACCGTGCCGGCCTACTTCAACGACAGCCAGCGTCAGGCCACCAAGGACGCCGGCCGCATTGCGGGCCTGGACGTCAAGCGCATCATCAACGAGCCGACCGCTGCAGCCCTCGCATTCGGCCTGGACAAGCACGGCAAGGGCGACCGCAAGATCGCCGTCTACGACCTGGGAGGCGGCACCTTCGACATCTCGATCATCGAGATTGCCGACGTCGACGGTGAAAAGCAGTTCGAAGTGTTGTCCACCAACGGCGACACCTTCCTGGGCGGTGAAGACTTCGACCAGCGCATCATCGACTACATCGTGGCCGAGTTCAAGAAGGAACAAGGCGTCGACCTGACCAAGGACGTGCTGGCGCTGCAACGCCTGAAAGAAGCCGCCGAGAAGGCCAAGATCGAGCTGAGCAACAGCACGCAGACCGACGTCAACCTGCCCTACATCACGGCCGACGCCACCGGCCCGAAGCATCTGAACATCAAGCTCACCCGTGCCAAGCTGGAGAGCCTGGTGGACGAGTTGATCTCACGCACCATTGAGCCGTGCAAGATCGCCGTCAAGGACGCTGGCGTCAAGCTGTCCGACATCGACGACATCATCATGGTCGGCGGCATGACGCGCATGCCCAAGGTGCAGGAAACCGTCAAGGAGTTCTTCGGCAAGGAGCCGCGCAAGGACGTCAACCCCGATGAAGCGGTGGCCGTGGGTGCGGCCATCCAGGGTCAGGTGCTGAGCGGCGACCGCAAGGACGTGCTGCTGCTGGACGTGACACCGCTGAGCCTGGGCATTGAAACCCTGGGCGGCGTGATGACCAAGATGATCAAGAAGAACACCACCATCCCGACCAAGTTTGCGCAGACCTTCAGCACTGCCGACGACAGCCAGCCGGCCGTCACCATCAAGGTCTACCAGGGCGAGCGCGAGCTCGCCACGGGCAACAAGAGCCTGGGCGAGTTCAATCTTGAAGGCATTCCGCCGGCACCGCGCGGCCTGCCACAGATCGAGGTCGCCTTCGACATCGACGCCAACGGCATCCTGCACGTGAGCGCCAAGGACAAGGGCACGGGCAAGGAAAACAAGATCACCATCAAGGCCAACTCCGGCCTGTCTGAAGAAGAGATTCAGAAGATGGTGAAGGACGCCGAGCTGAACGCCGCCGAAGACGCCAAGAAGGTCGAGGTGGTGCAGGCGCGCAACCAGGCCGATGCCATGCTGCACAGCGTGAAGAAGAGCGTTGCCGAACACGGCGACAAGCTCGACGCGGCTGAGAAGGAAAAGATCGATGCCGCGATGAAGGACGTGGAAACCGCGCTCAAGGACGACAGCGCGGACAAGACCACGTTGGAGGCCAAGACCGAAGCGCTGATGGCGGCCAGCCAGAAACTGGGCGAGAAGGTGTATGCCGATTCGCAGGCCGCGGCGGCTGCAAGTGGTGCCGGTGGAGCTGGTGGTGCTGGTGGTGCTGGTGGTGCTGGTGGGCCGGGTGCATCGGCATCAGGCGGCGAAGCGCCCAGGGCCAAGCCGGCCGACGACAACGTGGTGGACGCCGACTTCAAGGAAGTCAAGAAGTGATCTGGCACCCGGCCCGGCCACCTTCGGGTGGGCCGGGCCGCTGTGCCTGCGGTATGCGCCGCGCCCGACTGGCAGGCTTGTCGCCCGCCACCCGGCGCGGCGATTGTGTTTTCAAGGCTCAAGGGTTTTTTCATGGCCAAGCGTGACTATTACGACATCCTGGGCGTGCCCAAGAACGCCAGCGATGAGGACATCAAAAAGTCTTATCGCAAGCTGGCGATGAAGTTCCACCCCGACCGCAACCAGGACGAAGGCGGCAAGGCGGCCGAAGAGAAATTCAAGGAGGCCAAGGAAGCCTACGAGATGCTCTCCGACGCGCCAAAGCGCGCCATGTACGACCAGCACGGGCACGCCGGTGTCGACCCCAACCTGGGCGGCCGCGGCGGCCCGGGCGGCGAAGGCTTCGGCGGCTTCGCAGAAGCCTTTGGCGACATCTTCGGCGACATCTTCGGCGGTGCCCAGCCCGGTGCCGGAGCGCGGCGCGGCGGCGGCCAGCAGGTCTACCGTGGCAGCGATCTCAGCTACGCGATGGAAATCACGCTGGAAGAGGCGGCCTTCGGCAAGGAAAGCCAGATCCGCGTGCCCAGCTGGGAGAACTGTGAACCCTGCAGCGGAACCGGTGCCAAACCGGGCACCAGCCCCAAGACCTGCACCACCTGCAGTGGCAGCGGCAACGTGCACATGCGACAGGGCTTCTTCTCCATCCAGCAGACCTGCCCCCATTGCCGCGGCACGGGCAAGATCATTCCCGAGCCCTGCACCACCTGCAACGGCGCCGGCAAGATCAAGAAGCAGAAAACGCTGGAGGTGAAGATTCCCGCCGGCATCAACGAAGGCATGCGCATCCGCTCGGCCGGCAACGGCGAGCCGGGTACCAATGGTGGCCCGGCTGGCGACCTGTACATCGAGATCCGCGTCAAGCAGCACACCATCTTCGAACGCGACGGCGACGACCTGCACTGCACCGTGCCGGTCAGCCTGACCACGGTGGCGCTGGGCGGCACCATCGAGGTACCGACGCTGGGCAACCAGGCAGAGATCGAATTGCCTGAAGGCACGCAACATGGCAAGACCTTCCGCTTGCGCGGCAAGGGCGTCAAGGGGCTGCGCTCCAGCTACCCGGGTGATCTTTACTGCCATGTGTCGGTAGAGACACCCGTCAAGCTCACCGAGCACCAGCGCAAGCTGCTCAAAGAGCTGGATGAGTCGTTTCGCAACTCAGGCGACCGCCACTCACCCAACAGCAAGGGCTGGACCGATCGCGTGAAGGACTTGTTCAAGTAAGTCCGGGTGCGGCCGATAGACCGGGGGTGATACAGGCACTCCCGTCTTGCCCACGAAACCCAACGTGTGGCGCGGCCGCAGCCCAGGCGCCGCTGCCTGAGGCTGGGCGCGCCGCGCGCAACCCACTACAGCGCCCGTGATAGACCGCGACATCCACCACGCCCGGGCCCTGCTCGTGGACAACAACGCGCTGATGCGCAGCGTGGCCGCTGCACAGCTGCGCGAAGCCGGTGTCGGCCATCTGGTTCTGGCCAGCTCGGTCAAGGACGCACGGTTGCTGATCGAGCGCGAACGCTTCGACATCATCCTGTGCAACCGCGAGTTCGATGGCAGCGACGAGAGCGGCCAGGACCTGCTCGACGAGTTGCGCCGCGAGCATCTGCTGCCGCACATCACGGTGTTCCTGATGGTCACCGCGCGTGCCAGCTATCACCAGGTGGTGGAAGCCGGCGAGGCCGCGCTGGACGGGCTGTTGATCAGGCCCTACAGCGCGGCGGCACTGATCGAGCGCTTGACCGAAGCACGTCAGCGCAAGGCCCAGCTGGCCGATGTGCTGCGCGCACTGGACGCCGGCGAGAACGAGGTGGCGCTGGCCCGCGCAATGAAACGCTACCAGGACCGCCTGCCCTTCGCCACCTATTGCGGGCGCCTGGTGGCTGAGCTGTTCCTGACCATGCACCGTGCGCAGGACTCGCAGCGCATGTTCGAACACCTGGCTGCGGCGCGTTCGACGTCGTGGGCGCGGATGGGCATCGCCCGGGCCCAGATGGCACGCAGCGACCTTGGCGGTGCGCGCAAGACGCTGCAGGCCATCCTGCAGGACGAACCCGGGTGCGCAGACGCCCACGAACTGCAGGGGCGCCTGCTGATCGAGCAGTCGGACCACGCTGGCGCGCTGGCGGCCTGCCAGCGTGCAGCCGAACTGACGCCCGGCTGCATGTTGCGCGTGCAGCACGCCGGCACGCTGGCCTATTACCAGGGCCAAGGTGTGGCGGCGGTTCAGTGGCTGACACGCGCCGTGGCCATGGGTACGCAGTCGCGTCTTTTCGACCCGCAGACCTTTGTGCTGTTGGCGCTGCTCAAGCACGACAACGCCGACAGCAGCGGCGTGGCGGCCGTGCGCGAGCAACTGCGCCGCTACAGCCAGCGCCAGGCGCCCGGTGCCCGATTGCAGCGCATGGAACAAGCCACCTCGGTGCTCGACAGCCTGATGGGCGCTGACCTGAAACCGGCCCTTGCCGGCCTGCAGGCGCTGGGCGACGCAGCTGCCCAGGACGACTTCGACCTCGAAGCGGCCAACCTGCTGCTGGCCTTGTTGCACCGTGTGCCCGATGCACACCGCGCGCAGGTGTGCCTGGAAAGCATCGTCGAGCGTCTGGCGCTGCGCTTTTGCACCTCCAAGGCGGTGACCGAGGTCTTGCTGGCGCACGCGGCGCGTGCCGAGCCTGCGGCGCAGATCATTCGCCAGTGCCAGGCCCGGGTGGGCGCCATCGCCGAAGCGGCCATGGACTTGTCGCTGCAGGGCCAGCCAGGGCCCGCCGTGCTGCAACTGCTGCAAGCTGGCGAGCGCACGCGCAACGCCAAGCTGCTGGACATGGCACGCGGTCTGGCCGAGCGCCAGAAAGCCAAGCTACCCGATGCGGCGGTGCTGATCGAGCGCGCCGCCCAGCGCCTGCGCGAAGTTTCGTCGGGCCGCCAGGCACTGGTGGGCGGCGGCGCGTCCAATCGCACTCCGGGTGGCCTGACTCTGCGCGGCAAGGCACCGGCGTCATCAGTGACACCACCGCCGGCGACCCAGCCGGCGCCCACCGCCGTGGTGGCATCGGCATCAGCCGGCGCCGATCGGGCCGCTGCCCTCACCGCAGTCACTGCCGATCGGGCCGCCGCCCTCACCGCAGTCACCGCCGATCAGGCCGCCGCCTGAGCCATCACCCGCTGGCGTGCCCGCCGAACGCGGGTGCAGCTCCATGGAACGGCTCAGAAAAGCTGGCCCTGCCCGGCCATGGCGGCGGGCCTTCTGAAACGCGTCAGGTCCAGTTCGTTCTTGCTGCGGTTCAGCCCGAGTCGGGCGCAGGCTTTGTCGAAACGCTGGCGCAGCAATTCCGCCCACACGCCCTGCCCGCGCATGCGGCTGCCAAAACGGCTGTCGTTGTCGTTGCCGCCGCGCATCTCGCGCACGCGCGCCATGATGCGATCGGCACGGTCGGGCACGTGCTGCTGCAGCCATTGCTGGAACAACGGGTTCACTTCCCATGGCAGGCGCAGCACGATGCTGAAGGCCGACGTGGCCCCGGCGTCGCGCGCGGCCTGCAGAATTTGCTCCAGCTCGGGCTCGTTGAGGAAGGGAATCACCGGCGAAACGCTCACGCCCACCGGGATGCCCTGACGCGCCAACGCTTCCACGGTGCGCAAGCGGCGGTGCGGCGCAGCCGCCCGTGGTTCCATCGCGCGGGCCAGCGCCCCGTCCAGCGTCGTGATGGAGACGTACACCGCCGCCATGCGCTGCTGTGCCATGGGTGCGATCAGGTCCATGTCGCGCTCCACCAGGCTGCTCTTGGTGATGATGGAGAAGGCGTGTTGCGCCTCGGACAGCACTTCGATGATGCCGCGCGTGATGCGCAGCCTGCGCTCCGCCGGCTGGTAGGCATCGGTCACTGAACCGATGTTCAACTGCAGGGGCGTGTAGCTGCGTGCCGACAGTGCAGCGCGCAGGCGTTCAGCGGCGTTGACCTTGGCAACGATGCGTGTTTCGAAGTCCAGCCCCGGCGACAAGTCCAGGTAGCTGTGCGTGGGCCGTGCATAACAGTAGATGCACCCGTGCTCACAGCCCCGGTAGGGGTTGATCGAGACGTCAAACCCGATATCGGGCGAGTCGTTGGCCGACAGGATGCCTTGCACCCGGGTTTCGATCACTTCGGTGTCTGGCGGTGCATGCTCCTCTGCCGCGGCCTGTTCCAGCGTGCCCCAACCGTCGTCGAAGTCGCTGCGGTTGTCACCCTTGAATCGGTGCTCGAGAGCCCAGACCGTGCCACGGCCCTTCAGCGCCGCGGCCGGCGCCAGCATCAAGGTGACCGGGGAACTGCCTCGCTGGTTTGAAGCGCTGGTCTCGGCCCGGGGCCGCTCGGGCGCTGCTGGCCTGGGCGGACTTTCAGCGACGGGAACAGGTGAGGTCGACATACTGTAAATATATACAGTCTTCGGTGGCCATGCAATCCTTGTTCGCCCGGCAGCGCGCTCGCGCGGGAAGCTTCGCAGCCCTCGGGTTGATGAGCTGCACCAGGCGGCATCAAAACTCGCTGCTGCTGCCCGGCGCGAGGTTGTCGAACTTGGTCAACGGCTTCAGGAAAGCCAGCTTCACGGTGCCCACGGGGCCATTGCGCTGCTTGGCGATGATGATCTCGGCCACACCCGGCTCCTTGCTGGCGTCCTTGGTGTAGTAGTCGTCGCGGTAGATGAACATGATGATGTCGGCGTCTTGTTCAATGGCGCCTGACTCTCGCAGGTCGCTCATCATCGGACGCTTGTCGGTGCGCGTTTCCACGCTCCGGTTGAGCTGCGACAGTGCGATGACGGGGCACTGCAGTTCCTTCGCCAGCGCCTTCAAGCCGCGCGAGATCTCGCCCAGTTCGGTGGCCCGGTTCTCGTCACTGCCACCGCTGCCGCTCATCAATTGGAGGTAGTCGACCACGATGAGCCCCAGCGTGCCACCAAACTGGCGCGCCATGCGGCGGGCGCGCGCGCGCAATTCAGCCGAAGTGAGGGCCGCTGTTTCGTCGATGAACATCTGCACCTTGCCCAGTCGTTCCACCGCTTCGGCCAGCCGGCCCCACTCGTCGTCCTGCAGCTTGCCGGTGCGCAGATGCTGCTGATTGATGCGTCCGAGTGCGCCCACCATCCGCAGCGCCAGCTGCGACGCCCCCATTTCCATGGAGAACACGACCACCGGCAGTTCTTCCTTCACGGCCACGTGTTCGGCAATGTTCAGCGCAAAAGCCGTCTTGCCCATCGACGGGCGCGCCGCCAGCACCACCAGATCGCCTTTTTGCAGGCCCGCCGTCATGTTGTCCAGGTCGTAGTAACCGGTGCGCACACCGGTCACGTCTTCGGCGCCGTTTTCGGCCAGTTCGTTGACACGGTCCAGCAGTTGCACCACCAGCGCATCGATGCCGATGAAGCCCTGGCGCTGCCGGGAACCCTCTTCGCCGATCTTGAGGATCTTGCTCTCGGCCTCATCCAGGATCTGCGGCACCGCACGGCCTTCACGGTTGAAGGCCGAGGTAGCGATCTCGTCGCTGGCGGCAATCA
>JBBQMM010000077.1:0-12570 GCA_038328935.1 Burkholderiales bacterium | reverse complement strand
GCGAGTCACGACATCGCCCTGACTTTTCTCTGACATCGAGCGCACAAGGCTCGCTTCTTCCCCTCCATTGATGAAGGCGATCAGCACCCCCCTCTGGCGCTTCGGCCCGTTCGAGGCCGATGCCGCCGAGCACCAGTTGCGGCGCGACGGCGAGGTCGTTCCGGTCACGCGCAAGTCGTTCACGCTCCTCGCCACCCTGC
The DNA here is from genome assembly GCA_038328935.1 of Burkholderiales bacterium. GTDB lineage: Bacteria > Pseudomonadota > Gammaproteobacteria > Burkholderiales > Burkholderiaceae_C > Rubrivivax. The sequence goes on along the minus strand of JBBQMM010000077.1, from coordinate 12,370 downwards.
TGTCGCGCCCGGGCAAGCTCTTCACCAAGGCCGAGCTGTTCGACAGCGTCTGGGCCGGGAGCGTGGTCACGGATGCCGCCCTCTCGCGCGCGATCCGCGAGTTGCGCATCGCCCTCGGCGACGATGCCTCGGAGCCGCGCTACATCGCCACCGCGCACGGGCTCGGCTTTCGCTTCGTCGCGGCCCTGGAAGGCGATGCGGCCGCGCCGGCACCTGCACTGTCGCCACCTGTGGCCGTCGCCCCCGGCTTCGTCGCCCGTGTCGGCGAACTTACCCTGCTCGACGAGGCCCTCGCCGCCGCCCGCGCAGGCCAGCGCCAGGTGGTTTTCGTCACCGGCGAGGCCGGCATCGGCAAGACGGCGCTGGTCGAGGCCTTTCTCGCCCGCCATGCCCACCGCGCCGACCTCGACCTGTGGACGACGCAGGGCCGCTGCGTCGAGCAATACGGCACCGGCGACGCCTTCCTGCCGATCCTCGAAGCGCTCGAGAACCTGACCCGTCAGGTCGGCGCCGGGCCGCTGCGCAGCGTCCTCGCCCGCTTCGCTCCGGCCTGGCTGGCGCAGTTGCCCTGGCTGGCCGAGCCGGGTAGTGCGAGCGCGGTGCCGGGCGCCGCCGGCACGACCACCGCCCACGGCCTGCTGCGCGAGATCGCACACGCGCTCGAAGAACTGGCGGCACGGACGCCGATCGTGCTCTGGCTCGAAGACCTGCACTGGAGCGACCCGTCGACCCTGGCCGTCGTCTCCTTCATCGCCGGTCGGCGCGAGCCCGCTCGACTGCTCGTGGTGGCGAGCTTCCGCCCCGCGGAGGCGCGCAGCGCACATTCACCTCTTCAAGGTCTGGCCCTGCGCCTGGTCCAGCGCCACCAGGCGCAGGAACTTCAGCTGCCGTTGCTCGACGCCGCCACCATCGTTGCCTACCTGCGTGGTCGATTCGGTGCCGACGCCGAGATTTCGCTCGAGGCGCTGGGCGGGTTCCTGCACCGGCGCACCGAAGGCAACGCGTTGTTCGTGGTGGCCATCGTCGACGACCTGGTCCAGCGCAAGGCGTTGGATCAGGTTGCTGGAACGTGGTCCCTGCGCGTGAACGTGCGCAACTTCGACAGCAGCTTGCCCGAGAGCCTTCGCCAGCTCGTCCACCATCAGATCGAGCACTTGGCAACCCCTGAGCGTCGCCTGGTCGAAGCAGCCGCGGTCGCTGGGACGCATTTCTCCGCCGCATCGGTCGCGGCGGCCCTGGCCTTGGACACGGCGGAGATCGAAGACCGCCTGACGCTGCTGGCAGAGCAAGGTCGCTTCTTCCGACAGCGGGCCCCCGTGGCGTGGCCCGACGGCACCGTGGCGTCCGGTTTTGCCTTTCTCCATGCGCTTTACTGGCGCGACATCGACGAGCGTGTGACGCAGACGAGGCGAGCCGAATGGCAGGGCCGGATCGGCGCTTGCGAAGAGGCGGCTCACCGCGACCATTGCGCACCGATCGCCGCTCAGCTCGCGATGCGCTTCGAACAAGCGGGCGACGCCGAGCGGAGCTTGCGCTATTTCATGATGGCCGCCGCGAGCGCGCTCGATCGATCCGCGTACCCCGAATGCGTTGCGCTCTGCCGGCAGGTGCTCGTTGTGCTGCGTCGGCTCCCGGAGGCCCAGCAGCCGCGACGCGAGTTCGAGGTGCTGCTCCCTCTGGGCGCGGCGCTGATGGCGGCGCAGGGCTATGCATCGGGCGACGCTGAAGTGACGTACCGGCGTGCCCTGGAGCTGTGTCGCGAATACGGCGAGCAGGGTGACCTGGCGCGCGTGTTGCGAGGACTGTGGAACGTTGTCTTCATCCGAGCCGATCTGGCGCGCGCCGGCACTGCCGCCGAAGAGTTGCTCGAGCATGCTGCCGCGAGCGCCCGCCCGGGCCTGGCATTCGACGCCTGGACCAAGCTCGGACAGACCAGCATGCATCGAGGCGATTTCGCCAGCGCCCGGCAGCGCTTGGAGCACGCGCTGTCCTTGCCGGTCCCAGCCGCCGACCGGACGCGCTTGGGCGAGGCGCCGCGCGCCACGGCCTACCTGGCCTGGATTCTTTGGTACACCGGCAAGCCCGATCAAGCGCTCGTCTATGCCGAGCAAGCGCTTTCGCTGGCACGCGAATCCAGGAGTGCCCACTCGTGCGCGTTTGCCTTCGGCTTTGTCAGTTGGCTGCACTCGTTTCGCGGCGAGATGCCGCAGGCGCTGGCGCTGGCGCAGCAGCAGCATGCGCTCTGCATCGAACACGGTCTCGTCTACTGGCAGGTGTGGGCCGAGTTCACCATCGCCCTCGTCGACGTGGGAAAAGAGCAGGCCCCGAGCAGCGCCGACGCAATGCGCGGCGCCCTGAAGGCCATGCGCAGCACCGGCGTGGCGGTCGGCGTGCCCCACTTTCTCTGCCTGCTCGCCGAGCGCGAGATCGCTGCCGGGCGACCCTTGAACGCCGCCGCCGACCTGGTCGACGCACAGGCTCTGCTGGCGCACAACGGCAATGCGCAGCATGCCGCCGAAGCCATGCGCCTGCTCGGTGAGGTCTCGCTCAGGGAAGACTGCGCGGGCGCGAGGCAGGACGCGCAACGCCACTTTGAATCGGCGCTGGCGATCGCACGCGCTCAGGGTGCGAGATCGCTCGAGCTGCGCGCTGCCTCCAGCCTCGCTCGCCTGTGGGCCGCAGATGGGTTTCGCGAGAAGGCCGAGGCATTGCTCGCGCCTGTTTTCGCCGCCTTCGACGAAGGCCTGCAGACGGCAGACCTGATCGTCGCGAAAGCCATGCTCGACACGGTGCGAGCGGCCGCCGCGATCTTTGGGAGCAATGCGGGGTGAAGCATCTGCGCGTTCACAGGTGGCAATCTGAGGCATTTGCCGCTGCGTCCGGCTGCGACAGCCTTGCATTGCACCCGTTCGTTGGCCACCGCCGGGTGGATGATGTTGCGAGACAGCTGCCGCAGCTGCTTGCGCTCAGCGGCGGCGCCGCGGTATGCGACATGCTCCACGCGCGGCGCGAGGGGCTGCAAACCGCGGCGTCTGCAGCTGAAGGCGACCAGCTTGTGAAAGCAAGCCCATCCGTCGTCACCTTCGGCAAGGCACCCGAGGGCTTGCAGGACGCTGCCCTGCTGGCGGCACTCAGGTCTTGGTGCGCCCAGACCTCAGAACTGGCACGCACCCGCAGCGCTTCTTTGGCGCTGGCCGAAGACAGCGGCGCCGCAGAATGCCTGGCACAACATGGAAGCATTGCGCCTCGACACGCTGGCCGCCCAAGTGGTGGCCTGGCACAACCGCCACCCGCTGGCACGCCGCATCGCGGCCGCGCAGGTGCATTCCATGGGTTACGTGCTGCTGCCGGCCATGCAGGTGCAGGCCCAGGTGGTTTCCACGGCTGCAGCACCGGCGACGGTGCTGCCGACCACCCACACCGCGGCGGTTGACGAGGCCGGCCACGACGAGGTCGCACGAGGCGACCCGGCTGCGCCGTTAACGGAGGCTGACACCGCGACGGTGACTGTTGCTGCCGGTGTCGATCCTTCCGCTGCGCTTGCGCAGCGTCAGCCTGAACTTGTGACCGCAACGCAGCCAGCGAATGCAGACGCGGAGACGGTCGCCGATGCAACGGCAGAAGTGCCGAGCGCACCTCCAGCCTCGCTGGCACAGCCCCAGGAAGCGGTGGCCACGGCGCTGGCCGACGTACTTGCGGCCGACCCGCCCATCGGTGCAGCACCGGTGGTCGAGCCCGCCGCAGCGCCATCGTTGCGCGAGCGGCTGGCCTCGCGCCCGGCGCAGGCCTTGCCTGAGGCGGCGATGCCGGCAAAGCCGGCGGTCGCACCGCAGTCAGCGCCGCCCGGCTTGCCGGCGGCGGCGCCTTTGCCGAATACCGCCACAGCGCCGCTGCGGCTGGCCTTCACGGAACGGTTCTTTGAACACGACAGTGCGCGCCGCGTGGCCGCGTGGGCACTTCAGCAGGCGCGCGTGCTCGTGGTCAGGCTGCCCATGGGGGCCGCGGTGCGTCGCGTGCAGCGCGAGCCGGCGTTGAGCGTGGCGGCGCCGGGCGTCAACGAGAACCCGGTAGATCTGCTGCTGCGAACGGCCACCCTGGAAGTGGGTGGACGCCGGCTGCGCTTGCTCATCGGCCCCGGCGACGACCCGGCGGTGCTCGGGCCGCGCCTGTGGAGCCTGCCGCGCGTGGCTCTGGCCTGCCTGCCCGTGCTGCTGTTGCCGTTGACGGCCGGCACGGCCTGGTGGCTGGGTGCCCAGTCGGTGCGGGCCAGCCCGGCGCTGGCAGCGGCGCAGCAGCCTGCCGCCGCTGCGGCGTCGGCGGTGGCAGGCTCCGGCCCTGCTGCGCCCGGCTACGCGGCTGCAGCTGCGCCCGCCGTAGCCGTCGCGGACGCGAACGCGAACGTGGAAGCGAATGGGAACGGGAACGGGAACGGGAACGGGAACGGGAACGGGAACGGGAACGCGAACGCGAAACCCGATCTCTCACCGCAGGCCGCGGATGTCGCTTTCGCCGCCTATGCTGCCAGTGCTGCCAGTGCTGCCAGTGCTGCAGCAGCAACCGCTGTCATCAACGAGCCCCCTGAGGACGCCGAACCACGCCTGGGTCGTGTCGAACTGCCGCCGCTGGGGCCCCTGTTCTCAGACCCCCGCTTCGAGCCCACGATGCAACGCCGACTGGCAGCCCGCGCGGCATCGAACCAGATGGCTGCGCCGCCGCCAGCCGCAGCCGCTGGCCCGGCTGTGCCTGCAGACGCACCGACGGCGGCCGTTGCAGCCACGGCACTGAAAGCCGCAGCGAGCACAGCCGCGGTGCGGCCGCCAGCCGGGCCCGCGGCGGCGGCCGATCCGGCGGCTGCCCCCGCGCCCGCCCCGCCCCCAGCCGCCGCCTTTGCACTGACCACGCGGCTGCTGCGCACCGCCGCTGAATCGGAACAGATGCAGGCGGCCATGCGCGCGCTGCTGGCGCTGATGGTCGAGGGATCGGCGCGAGTGCAGCGTGTGCCCGTGGGTGACGACTGGCGCGTCATCGGCGGCCCGTTCGTCAGCCGCGCAGCCGCCGACAAGGCGCGCGCACAGCTGCTGACCCGGGGTGTGAAGACCGAAGTCGTCGAGATCCCGCCGGCCGCCACCGAGGCCACTGTCGCCACTGTTGCCACTCCCGGGCGCTAGACCGGCGCTAAACCCGAGCTTCAGTCGACACTGAAACTGTCGGCTCGCCGCCCCTTGATGGGCGCGTAGAAGCGCTTGATCTCCGCCATGTCGCGCTCGATGTCGCCGGTGGGCTGGAAGATCGGGCCCAGCCCGCCGACACGGCGCTCGTAGTCCAGAAAGGCCAGCACGATGGGCACCTGCGCCTGCTGGGCGATGTAGTAGAAGCCGGTCTTCCAGTGGCGCGTGCGGCCGCGGGTGCCCTCGGGCGGCACGATCAACTGCATCTGCCCTTGGGCCTCGCGCAATTGGGCGGCCGAAGCGGCCACCAGATTGGTGCTCTTGTCGCGGTCCACCGCGATGCCGCCCAGCCAGCGCATGACGCCCCCAAAGGGCCATCTGAAGATGCCGGCCTTGCCCATCCAGCAGACGTTCAGGCGCAGCGCGAAGGCCACCATCAGTGTGTAGGGCAGGTCCCAGTTGCTGGTGTGCGGTGCGGCAATCAACACGCTCTTGGGCGTGTCTGCCGGCATTTGCCCCTGCAGTTTCCAGCCGGCCAGCCTGAGAAAGGCCACGGAACCTGCACGAAGCAGCGAGTTGACCACCGGGGTGGTGAAGATGGTGCTTTGCATGGGGTGCTGCTCGTGCCGTCGGTGCGTCTGCTTTGCCGGCCAACTTCGGGGTCGGCACTGGCCTGTCTCTGCACGGGTTCGTTTGAAGGGTTCGAAACGATTGTGGACGGTCCGCCGCGGGCGGGCCCGATCATGGTGCTGATCTTGATGGCGATCACGATGCCTGATCGTGACGCCTGATCGTGACGCCTGATCATGGTGCCCGAGCGTGATGCCCGAGCATGATCCCCGATCATGATGCGCGCTGGCATGATGCGGTTCGGTTGCCCGCAGCCATCCCGCGGCGGGGCCCCTCAGAACAGGAGTCACCCATGGGCAGCGGCAAGATCCTCATCGCACAAGGCGGCGGCCCCACGGCCGTCATCAACCAGAGCCTGGCCGGCGTGGTGCTGGAGGCGCGGCGCCACCAGGGCATCCAGCGGGTCTACGGCGCGCGCCATGGCGTGCGAGGCGTCATCGACGAAGACTTCGTCGACCTCACGCAAGAGACCAGCCACAACCTGGAACTGGTGGCCGGCACCCCGGCTGCAGCCTTGGGCAGCACGCGCGACAAGCCCGACCTGGCTTATTGCCGCGAGATGTTCAAGGTGCTGAAAGCGCACGGTATCGAGCACTTTTTCAACATAGGGGGCAACGACAGCAGCGACACCACGCGCATCGTCGCCGAGGAGGCCGAGCAAGCGGGCTACCCGCTGCGTTGCATCCACATTCCGAAGACCATCGACAACGACCTGGTGCTGAACGACCACACACCGGGGTTCCCCAGCGCCGCGCGCTTCGTGGCGCAGGCCTTTGCCGGCGCCAATCTCGACAACGCGGCCTTGCCCGGCGTTTACGTGGGCGTCGTGATGGGTCGCCACGCCGGCTTTTTGACCGCGGCCAGCGCGCTGGGCAAGAAGTTTCCCGATGACGGACCGCACCTCATATACCTGCCTGAGCGGGTGTTCGAGATCGACAAGTTTCTCGGCGATGTAAAGACTGTGTATGAACGTTACGGCAGATGCGTGGTTGCCGTGAGTGAGGGGGTTCATGATGCGGCCGGTCGGCCGATACTCTCTGTCATGGCCCCTGAACTCGAGCGCGACGCGCACGGAAACGTACAACTCAGCGGCAGCGGCGCGCTGGCTGATTTCCTGTGCAACCAGATCCGTGAGCGGTTGAAGATCAAGCGCGTGCGCGGTGACACCTTCGGCTACCTGCAGCGCAGTTTCGTGGGCTGCGTCAGCGACGTCGACCAGCGCGAGGCGCGCGAGGTCGGCGAAAAGGCCGTGCAGTACGCGATGTGGGGGCAGGCCAATGGCTCCGTGGCGATCACGCGCACCGGCTTCTATTCGGTGGACTACGAATTGCTGCCGCTGTCGGCGGTGGCAGGCAAGACCCGCACCATGGAAGATATTTTCATTTCCGACAGTGGCACCGATGTCACCGATGCCTTTCGCATGTACCTGCGGCCCTTGCTGGGGTCGGGCATGGTCGACGCCTTTCGGTTGCGACCCCATGCGGTACCCAAAGTCCTCAAACCATGACCTTTTTGCTCGGCAAGAAGATTGAATTCAGGGGGCCGTGCCGCCTGAGTGGCCGCATCGCAGGTTCGGGGCCACCGCTGCTGCTGTTGCACGGGGTGGGCAACACCTCGTCGATGGCCGAGATGATTCCCTTGTTCGAGGCCATGCTGACCAAGCGCACCGTCGTGGCGCTGGACCTGCCGGGGTTCGGCGCCAGCGAACGCAGCGACCGCGACTACACGCCGCGCCTGATGACGGATGCGCTGCACATGACTGCGGCCTTCTTGCGCGTGCAGTGCAAGCTGCCGCCGCGCCATCCCCTGGATGCAGTGGCCTACGGCCTGTCTTGCGAGTTTTTAGCCCGCGCTGCGGCTGAAGACCCGGTGCGTTGGGGGCGGCTGGCACTCATCAGCCCCACCGGTCTGAACGGGCCGAAGCCGCACGAGCGCGCCTGGGCAAAACGCCTGCGCAATGCGGTGATGCGCCGGCTGCTGAAGACCCAGCTCTGGGGCCGGGCGGTTTACGGCGGCCTGACCTCGCCGCTGGTGGTGCGGCGTGAGCTTCAAAGCACTTTCGGCACTTCGTATGTGGACGACCAGTTGTTCGACAACGCGCTGGCTGCAACGCGCGACCCGGGAGCGCGGTTTGCGCCGTTCCGGGCGCTCACCGGGCAATTGACGAGCCCCGACATCCTGCGCGTCTACCAAAGCGTGCGCCAGCCGGTATGGGTCACCCATGGCAAGCGGGGCATCGCGGCCGAGTTTCGGCACAACCCGAAGTTGCAGAGCAAGCCCAACTGGCGCCTGACCGCGTTCAAGTCGGGGGCCATGCCGCACTTCCAGCACAGCCCGGCCTTCGTGCACGTGCTGGAGCAGTTTCTCGCCGAAGACCTTTGAGGCAACGCCCGGCAGCGGGTCAGCTTGCACAGGCGGGGCGGCTTCAGAACAGCGCACCGTCGCCTTCGATTCTGAGTGTGGGCGCGCCACCGCCGGCCAGCAGCGTGGCGGTGGCATGCACCACCTGGGCCACGGGAAGATCGACACCCGGGAGGTCGACAGCCCGGAGGTCAACACCCCGGAGGTCGACAGCCCGGAGGTCAACATCCGCAAGATCGACACCCCGCAGATGGATACCCGGCAGATCGGCGACGGGCGCACCCCGGCGCTGCTGCAAGTGCGCGTGCACCCGACGGGTGAGCTCGTCGAACAAGGCCACGGTGAGGGCTCGGCACTCGATCACCGCCTCGTCACCCAGCTTCAAGCTGCGTGACAACAGCCGGGGCTGGCGCGGCACCACAACGCCAGCGGCCAGCAGCAGCGCGCTGGTCGGTTGATCGGCAATCGCGCTCAGTTCGTGCAGCCCCGCCAGGGTCTGGCCGCTGTGCTGCAGCGGTAGAGCCAAAGCTCCCACCAGTGCCTGGCCCATGGCGTGCAGCGGCATCCAGCCGCCCGTGCCCAGGTCCTTGGGCGCTGCGCTCGGGTTCGAGCTTGGGCTTGAGCTTGAGCTTGACTTTGAGCCGGGTTCGGCTGCGTCGGCCGCGCTGCCAACGCCCACCTCCTCGCCCGCCCACCGGTGCAGCCAGATGTCGCCGCCCGGCAGCCCCTGCACGGGCGCGGCCGGCCATACCTGCGCCAGCGTGCGCAGCAGCTCGCTCAACAAGCGGGCCGTCTGCACCTCGTTGCCGACCGCGGCGGCCGCGCTCAGCTTTTGCACCAGATCGCAGGGCCGGGCGCTGGCGCCGCCGGCGCCCGGCAGCGACTGCAGCAGCTGCCCCAGGCGGGACAGCACCGTGGCGCGCCCTTCAAGGCCTTGCACGGGGTTCTGGGGCGTGCCCTGCAGGATGGCGCGCACGGCGGCCACGTCGATGTGGCGAAGCGTGCCGGCATCGACGCGGCACGGGTGGCCCTTGTCAGCCGAAAAAGCGCCCGCCACGAAGGCCCTGAAGGCCGCTACCGCCAAGCCTTCGGGCCCGCCGTAGGTGGCTTCCGGCGACGCGGGCGGTGACGGCGGGCGAGCGGCGTTGGCCGAAACGGCGGCGGATGGCTCGGCCACTGCGGCGGCTGGCTCAACGACAGACCCGGCCGCCGACTGTGCATCGACCGACCCGGCCGCCGACTGTGCATCGACCGACCCGGCCGCTGCCGGTGCATCGACCGACCCGGCCGCTGCCGGTGCATCGACCGACCCGGCCGCTGCCGGAGTATCGACAGACCCGGCCGCTGCCGGTGCATCGACCGCCCCAGCAGTTGCCGGAGCATCGACCGAACCGGCCGCTGCCGGAGCATCGACCGACCCGGCCGCTGCCGGTGCACCGAGATGCCGGGCCGCTGCAAGCCCGGGTGCCGTTTTGCCGGCACGGTCCAGCATGGCCAGCAGTTCGTCGGGCGTGCTTTGCCCAAACGCCGCCGCGGGCAGTGCCGACTGTTCGCTGCAGCGCCAGCGCGGGCCGGGGTCGGCACCTAACAGGACGCCCAGCACGGCCAGGTCAAGCCAGGCCCGCGCCCGTTCCTCGGCGGGCTGGCCCGCCAGCAGGCCTTCCAGCTCCGCCCTGCGGTCGATGCCGCCGGCCTGCAAGTGACGCCACAGCGGCGCGCTCCAGGGTGGCGACGATGCAGCGGCAGCGGGGTCCGCTGCCGCGATCAGCGCGGCGACGCGTCGGGCCAGAATGGACAGTGCCTCTTCATCGACCTTGAAGCTGGCACTGAGGTCTCGTTCGACCGACCGCAGCACCTGCGCGCTGCGCGCACGCACCGTGCCGACGTCGAACAGGGGTGCCAGGGGGTGGCGGCTCGGCGCCGTTGCTTCGCTCGGGAGGGGTGGAGTCAGGGTGGTCACGGAGGATTTCGGCTCGCTCGTTGTCGGGGAATGATCTGCAGGCAGGCAGCCTTGAGTCGACGGTGTCGAAATTGCAGACGGGGCTGCAGACAGGTTTGCAAACAGGGCTGCAAAACAGGGCTGCAAAACAGGGCTGCGATACGGGGCTGCAAAACGGGGTTGCAAACGGTGATGACGCCGCCCGGCGCGGGCCGGTTCAGGCGCCGGCCTTGGCCAGTTCGGCGTAGGCGTGGGCGAGCCACATCTTCAGGCGCTGCCTTTCCATCAGCCCCAGCCCCGGGCCGTCGATGCCGCTGCTGTTGCGCGCGTCCCAGAAGCTGGCGTTGCGGGCGTCGATCTTCTGCACCACGGTGTCGTGCAGCCGCTTGATGTCGATCACGCGCGCGCCCAGGCCGGTGGCGCGCTCGAGCTGGCCCGAGCGTTCGAGCTGGCTGAAGTCGTCGCCGCGCAGCTGGTTGCGCACCAGCACGTAATGCAGGCGCTGGCCGAAGCGGTCCAATAGCCGTGCCAGCAGGTCCACCGAGTCGCGGCCGCTGTCCATCACATGCCAGTAGTTGAGCTGCACGCCGGCCAGGTCGGCCATGTCGAGCACGCCGGACTCATCCATCCAGTGCACCAGCGGGTCGTGGGTCTGGGCGGCCAGGTCGACCAGCACGCGCCGACCGGGCTGTTCAACGGCGACCTCGATGATCTGGTCGAGCGCTTCGAACCGTTCCACCAGCACCGGGGTGGCGTGCTCGGCGTAAAAACGCATCAGCGAGCCATGCGAGCGGTCGGTGTCGAAGCCGATCCAGGGCAGCACGTTGTCGATCAGGTACTGCGCGATCAACCGCGACACCATTGACTTGCCGACGCCACCCTTTTCACCGCCGATGAGGTGCACCTTGGAAATGGGGCGGGTGTTCAGGACGGGGACTTCCATGGACGGGGATTTCCTGCTCGCAGACAAAGTAAGGCGAGCATTGTGCGCTGATGGCGGCAACCTGTGGCTGGGCTCAGGCCAGGGCTGGTATCGACCTGGGGCCTTCGGCAGGCGACAAGGCCCTTCCGGGCCTTGTGTCGGGCCTCAGTCCAGCCCACGCACTGCCTGCTCAAGCCCGGGTTGCAGCCAATTCAACGGCGAATAGTGAGCACTGCCGTCGGTCACGTGCAGGGTGTAGGCCAGCCGCGAGCGCGGGCTGCGGTTGGCGGCGCTGAAGTGCGGCAGCAGACCATCGAAGCACACCAGCGTGCAGGCAGGCACCGGCACGGCCACCGCCTGGCTGGTGTCGGGCCAGGGCGTCGGGTCCAGCGGCTGCATGTGCAGCTGGCCTTCCTGGCAGATGTACTGTTCGCGCAGCACCCCCCGGGGCCCGCGGTGGCCGCCCGGCTCCAGCCACAGGCAGCCGTTGTCCAGCGTGGCGTCTTCGAGCGCAAACCACAGCGTGGTGACGGTCTGAGGCGTGGTGACGAAGAAGCTGGCGTCCTGGTGCCAGCCGACCTCGCCCCCGATGTGCGGCTGTTTGAAGATCAGCTGGCTTTGCCTCAATTGCGGCTGCTGCAGCCCCAGGTCGGCGGCCAGCTCGGCCAGCGCCGGGCCGCGTGAGAAGGCGCGGTATAGCGGGTCGAGCTCGTGCAGCGCATGCCCGATCTTGTTGATGCTGCGCGCCTTCGGCACCCGCAGCCGGTGGTCGGCATCCAGCGCCTCTTCTTCGAAGAAGACGTGCACCGCGTGTGCCGAAGCCAGCAACGCCGCGTCGGCCACCAGGCTGCGGTCGCGGGTGGAAAAACGGCTGGCCTGGGTGCCGGGTTCGAAGGCTTGCACCAGTTCATGCGCCCGGGCCGTGGCGGCGGCCACTTCAGGGGCCGACTTGAAGCCCGGCAACACCAGATAGCCCTGTTGTTGAAATTGATGGATCTGCGCTGTGTTGAGCATCGGGGGTGAGCAGCGGGGGGTGAGCAGCGGGGAGGTGAGCAGCGGGGGGTGAGAAACGGGGGGTGAGAAACGGGGGGTGAAAAACGGGGGGTGAAAAAAGGGGCAGGCCGCCGGCAACGGCTGTTGGGGCCGCCATGCTACTGAGGTTCGGCCGCGGGCCGCCGCTAGTTCCTGGCGGCCCGAGCGGCCCCGATAGACTGCTGCATTCATGCAGATCAAGACCCTGGGCCTGCAGCCCTATGCCGCCACCGAAACCGCGATGCGCGCCTTCACGGCCGCGCGCGGCCCCGACACGCCCGATGAGCTTTGGATGGTGGAGCACGGGCCCGTGTTCAC